>JBBJNX010000073.1:0-8369 GCA_037721115.1 Candidatus Limnocylindria bacterium | reverse complement strand
AGCAGCATAGCCGCCCACTCGCACACCCGCCCACCACGCTGTTCCGTCTGGCGCAGGAGCGACCCCGTCGGCGCCCGCTTCAGGAAGCGACCGTCCCCCGCGGCACCCAGCCATTCATCGCCGTCCACGATCACCTTGCCCCGGGAAAGGACGATCTCAGCCCGCCCGATCACCTCACGCCCCTCGTAGCATGAATAGTCGACATCCATGTGATGCGTGTCCGCGCTGATCGTGTGCTTTGCGGCAGGATCGTAGATGACGACGTCTGCATCGGCCCCGGCCGCGATGACGCCCTTGCGTCCGGAGAGTCCGAACATCCGGGCCGGGGCGGCGCTGATGACCTCGACCCATCGGTTCGGAGTCAGGTAGCCATCGGCCACGCCACCGGAGTGGAGCAGGTTCACGCGGTCCTCGACGCCGGGCAGGCCGTTCGGGACCTTCCGAAAGTCGTCCTCTCCAAGGTCCTTCTGGCCATGAAAGTCGAACGGGCAATGATCGGTCGAGACGACCTGGAGGTCATCCTTGGCGAGTCCCTTCCACAGCTCGGCGGCGTGCTCCGCTGGACGCAGGGGCGGAGAGCACACGAACTTGGCGCCCTCGAAGCCGTTGCCCATGTCGTCGAGCGTGAGGAACAGGTACTGCGGACAGGTTTCGGCGTAGGCGGGCAGGCCTTCGTTTCTCGCGCGTCGAACCTCGTTGAGCGCCTCGATCGCGCTCAGATGAACGATGTAGACCGGCACGCCGGCCACCTGTGCCAGCCGGATGACGCGGTTGGTTGCCTCTCCCTCCATGACCGGCGAGCGAGAGGTGCCGTGGTAATACGGATCGGTGTTGCCCGCCTCGACGTTCTGGGCCGCCACCACGTCGATCGCCAGCCCGTTCTCCGCATGCATGAGGATCAGGCCGCCGTTCTTGCCCGTCTGCTGCATGGCCCGAAAGATGGCGCCGTCATCGGAGTAGAAGACGCCGGGGTAGGCGGTGAAAAGCTTGAAGTCGGTAACGCCCTCGTCGACCAGGGTGTCCATCTCGGCGAGGGTCTCATCGGTGACGTCCGACATGATCATGTGGAATCCGTAGTCGATGCAGGCATTGCCTTCCGCCTTGGCGTGCCATGTATCGAGACCCTCGCGCAGCGCCTGGCCCTTGGACTGCACCGCGAAATCGATAATCGTCGTCGTCCCGCCAAAGGCCGCCGCACGCGTGCCGGTCTCGAAGGTGTCCTTGGCCGCGGTGCCGCCGAAAGGCAGCTCCATGTGCGTGTGCACGTCGATGGCACCGGGGATGACCCACTTGCCGGTGGCGTCGACGGTCCGATCAGCCTCGACTCCAAGCTCCGTGCCGATGAGAGCAATCCGCTCCCCGTCGACCAGCACGTCCGCCCGTGTGGTGGCATCCGCGTTGACGATCGTTCCACCCTTGATCAACGTGCGCATCGGTCCTCCTCTCCGAAGGGCTGGTCCGGGTCTCCCGGCTCATGGGCGACACTATCCTAGCGCGGCCGGCGATGACTCCCGGGCGGCTGGGGCTTTCGTCCCGTCCTGGCGACGCGGGGCCCGGAGCCCGCGAGATGTGGAGCATCTCGCCCACCGTCTCGAAGCCGATGCGCGCGTAGATACCCTCTTCGATCGCAGATTCGGCCATGAGGAAGACGGTGGTGGCGCCGACGAGACGCGCCTCTCGCGCCAGCCAGCGAACCATCCCCGTGGCGATCCCGCGCCGCCGGAACGGAGCCCGGACCCCGATCGCGGCGATCTCGGTCACACCATCCTGCGGCTTCGAAAAGAGCCCTCCGCCCACCGCCTCTCCCCCATCCGTGACTCGCGCGAGGACGACGCGACCGCCATGCTCGATCGTGCGGCCAATCCCCGCCCCGCCGTCGGGGCCAGGCGGTCCCTCACCGTATGCCTCGTTCTGCGCGGCGACCGTTGCCTGAAGGTCCGCGGCGGAGGCCGGTGCGACGAGCTCGATTCCGCTCGGTGGCTCCCCATCGACGGGTGTTGACGCCGGCAGGACCATCAGCGGGAGACGTCCCTCGACGCCCCAGCCCGCCGCGACGAGGACCGCCTCGACCGCCGGCGCCGCGGCGGGCACGTACTCGAGGCGTGGCAGCCGACCGCGCTGGTGATACGCATCGGTGAGTGCGGCGACGTCCGCGCTCGTCGGGACCGCGCCATCGTCGGGGATTGCGTAGTTCAGGAAACGAATCGGGTCAGCGCTGGAGAAGCTCGCCAGGAACGGGCCGATCCGCACCGTTTCGCGCGCGAGCGTGACCGAGGCGCGCAGGTAGGCAGTCACCCCCGCCCCGAGCGCCCGCTCGTCGGCAGTCACTTGACCCCGCCCAGACTGTCATTGGTGAAATAGCCGGGCGCGGCCTCCTCGAGATCGATCCCGAGGCCGTCGCGCCAGAGGCCGAGTGAGGCATCCGCCTCGCGAGTGATTGGGCCGAAGCCAGCGACGAATGCGATTTTCATCGGCTCAGGCTACGCTTCCGCCGCTCTGCTGACCGCCGGCGTACCATTGCTCCATGAAGACCGATCGCCTCCACTTCACAGGCGACGATGAGGCCGATCGACTGCTCGTCACCGAGCCGATGGCGCTACTCATCGGATTCGCGCTCGACCAGCAGGTGCCAGTTCAGAAGGCCTTCTCCGGCCCGAAGGTGCTGCTCGAGCGTCTCGGAACGCTCGATGCCAGGAAGCTGGCCGCCCTCGATCCCGAGGAGATGGCAGTGGCGTCGAAGGGTCCACCGGCCATTCATCGGTTCCCGGGCGCCATGGGCAAACGGGTCCAGGAGCTCGCCGCCTACGTGGCGCACGCCTACGACGGTGACGCTGCGCGACTGTGGACCGATGCGTCCGACGCGCGCGACCTCAAGAAACGCATTGCCGCATTGCCCGGATTCGGCGACATGAAAGTTGCATCGCTGTTCGCGGTGCTGGTCAAACTGCTCGATGTTCGCCTTCCGGGCCACGAGAAGGAACTGCCGACGCACCCGACCCTCGGCGACGTCGACTCGCCCGAGGCGCTCGCCGACTACCAGGCAACGAAGCGAGCGAAAAAGGCAGCCGACCGAGCTGCGAGCAGCTGAATATTGACATTGTGTCGTCCTGGGCTGGAGGTTGTTGCGCTTCCAGACCTCGTGCCGTGAGGCTGACTACGACTCGGTGATCTGGTCGTCCGGTCGATCGTGCATCCACGGCGTGAAGGTAATGCCGACAAGCAGTCCCTCGGGGCTGAGCAGACGGGCCGTCGTCTGGCCCCAGGGTTCCTCGTGGGCCTCGCGCAGCACCCGGTGCCCCGCGCCGGCCATCTCGGCGATAGCGACGGAAACCGCTTCGGCTGACTCGACGTCAAGCTCCATCCAAGCCTGCGGCGCGGGCAGGTCTTCCGGCCATACGAGCGAGCCAAACGTCGCCTCCGCGGCCTGCGCCAGCGGCCACATGGCGAATGCCTTCACGCCCTCCAGGCTGTCATTGGTGAAGTAGCCGGGAGCCGGTTCCTCAAACTGGATTCCGATGCCGTCACCCCAGAAGGCGCGGGACGCATCCGTTTCGCGAATGATCGGTCCGAAGCCCGCGACGAAGCCAACCTTCATCCGGCCCCATCCTTCGGGAGCGACTTCAGTACGCAGAATTCATTGCCCTCGACATCGGCCATGACCACCCACGCCACCTCCCCTTGACCGATGTCGGCGCGACGCGCGCCGAGCCCTTCGAGCCGAATGACTTCGGCGGCCTGATCGTCGGGTGCGAGGTCGAAGTGCCATCGGTTCTTCACGCGTTTATCGTCGGGATTGCGCATGAAGAGCACCGGAAAGACGCCCGGCTTTCGCTCGTCAAACGGGGCGATCATGACCTGGTCGTCAGACTCAAACAGGATCGGCCACTCGAGCGCGGCCGACCAGAACTCCGCCACGACCTTCGGGTCATGGCAATCGACGTTCAGAGAGTTGATCGCGACAGTCATGCGCCGATGCTAGCAGCGAGCAAGGCACGTGCCGCTGACTCACGCGCGCCGCGTGATAGATTGCGAACCGTGAACAATCGGTTGCTCGCCACTGTCCGCATCGGCTTCGGGGTGCTGGTGGTGGCGGCGCTGGCCTTCCAGATCTCCGTCCTCGTTGACGAGGGCGTGTTCAGTCCAACGCGATTCTTCCTGTTCTTCACCGTGCTCTCGAACCTGTTCGCGGCCGCGGTCCTGTTTGAGGGCGGCCGGCGGCAGCTCAAAGGCGCGCAACCGGTGCCGGACATGGTGCGTGGCGCGTCGGTCGTGTACATGACGGTCACCTACCTCGTGTTCGCCGTTCTGCTGTCCGACCTCCAGGAGCAACTCCAGACCAACGTCGTGTGGGTCGACACCGTCCTGCATCGGCTCATGCCGGTGGTGGTCCTGGCCGATTGGCTGATCGATCCCCCGCGGAGACCGATCGCCTTCGGGCCGGCGCTCATCTGGCTTGCATTTCCGCTTACCTGGACCAGCTTGACGTTGATCCGGGGCGCGGTCGACGGCTGGTATCCATACCCGTTCCTGGATCCGGAGAACGGCGGCTACGGCGTCGTTGCGCTGTACGTCGTCGCGATCCTGATCGGATTCCTCGCGGTCACCTGGGCCGTGGCAACCATCGGTTCGGCGCTGCGAGCCCGCCGCTCGGACTGACTCAGGCGGTCGCCGTCGCGAACTCTTCGACAATGTCGCGGCCATACGCGTCGAGACAGTCCTCTTCCTCCCCGTTCATCAGGTAGATGTTGAACTGGGTGACACCGGCCTCGCGCAGCTGCTCGAGGCGCTCCTTCTGCGCCGATACGGGACCGACGATCGCGAACCGATCCGTGATCTCATCGCTGACGAAGCGCGCGTTGTCACTGCCCACCTCGGCGTGGTGGAGGTAGTTGTAGCCCTCGCGGTTCTCGACGTACTTCCACAGCGCCTCGGGCAGCTCGTCCTTCGGGTACTTGTTGATGAGATCGACCACGTGGTTGCTGACCAGCGCCGGGAACCATCGGACCTTGTCGCGGGCAATGGCGACGTCGTCGCTGACGTAGGCCGGGGCTGCCGCCATCACCTCGATCGCATCAGGGTCGCGTCCAGCTTCTTCGGCGGAGGCCCTAACGAAGGACATGCACCAGCGGATGATGTCGGGATCGGCGAGCTGCAGGATGATGCCGTCAGCGACGCGGCCGGCGGCGGCGAGCGCCATCGGTCCATAACCGGCCACCCAGATGGGTACCGGGCCTTGAGTGACCCACGGCATCTGGATCTCGGTGCCGTCGAGGGTGACCGTTTCGCCGCCGGTCAGGGACCGGACCACGCGGCAGCACTCCTCGAGGTACGCGACGGTGGTGGGCTTCTTGCCCATGACGCGCCGTGCTGAATCTCCTCGGCCGATGCCCAGGTCCATCCGGCCGCCGGTGATCTCGTTGAGGGTGGCGAGGGCGGAGGCCGTGACGGTGATGTCACGGGTCGCGGGGTTCGTGACGCACGTGCCCAGGCGCATGTCGCTCGTTGCCGCGCCAATCAGGGTCAGCAGCGGATACGGGTCACGCCACAGGACGTGCGAGTCGAACATCCAGCCGTAGCTGAAGCCGTTCGCCTCGGCGCGCTTCGCCAGGTCGACGCTGCGGTCGAACCGATGATCCGGCTTGAGCGTGATCCCGAACTTCATGGAATGTGGTTCTCCCGCTTGCTCGGTTCCGATGATGAGGCACGCGATGCGAGCCATGCTCCGCCCGTCCCACCAGCGGCCGAACCAGCAATGCCGAAGAGGATGACCGCTGAGTAGAGGGCCTCGATCACACGAACGCCCACGGATTCAGCGAACCATAAGAGCCCGTATCCCAGATACGCGCCGAGAAACCAACCAACGAAGACTCCTACAAGCATCGCGATCACGACAAACATCGTCCGCATCAGGGTGAGCACCGCCGATGCCTCAATCCCGACGGACCGGTCGAACCGATGATCCGACTCAAGGGTGAGCCCGACTTCATGCATCCTATCCAATCAGTCCGGGAAGGCCGTGAAGCGTCCAGATTCATGTGGAGCGTGCGTTGTGTGCGCCGGGCCGGCTTTGAGGCATCCCGATTCACATGAGGCGTGAATCGGGACGCCCCAATGGCCGCTGTTCATGCCTAACGCACGCCTGGTGTGAAATTGGACGGTTCTCCGCCGCGGGCCGATCGGCCTAAGGGCGGACGAGGTCGTCGTAGGCATCCGGACGCCGATCGCGATAGAACTGCCAGAGCTGCCGCACCTCGGTCACCTTCTCGAGGTCGAGATCCCGGACGATCAGCTCCTCGTCGTGC
Source organism: Candidatus Limnocylindria bacterium (assembly GCA_037721115.1). Lineage (GTDB taxonomy): Bacteria > Chloroflexota > Limnocylindria > QHBO01 > QHBO01 > JACDBZ01. Next base: position 2,067 of record JBBJNX010000073.1, on the reverse strand, counting down.
GCGTCACCGACATCCCCCACGAACTGGCCGCGCGGATCAACGAAGTAGGACTGGCCGTAAAAGTCGTTGTCGCCGAGTGGCTCGATGCCGACCCGGTTGATGGTTCCCACGTAATAGCCGTTGGCGACGGCATGCGAGACCTGCTCGATTCGCCACAGATATTCGGACAGTCCGCGTGACGTGGCCGAGGGAATGAAGACCATCTCCGCGCCATTCAACCCCAGCGCACGAGCGCCCTCCGGGAAGTGGCGGTCGTAGCAGATATAGACGCCGACCTTGCCCACCGCCGTGTCGAAGACCGGGTAGCCCATGTTGCCGGGGCGGAAGTAGAACTTCTCCCAGAAGCCCTTGACCTGCGGGATGTGGGTCTTGCGGTACTTGCCGAGGTACGTTCCGTCGGCGTCGATCACGGCCGCGGTGTTGTAGTAGATGCCCTGGGCGTGCTCGTCCTCCTCGTACATCGGGACGATCAGCACCATGCCCGTCTCTTTCGCCAGCTCCTGCATGCGCTTCGTGGTCGGGCCGTCCGGAATATGCTCGGTGTAGCTGAAGTACTGCGGATCCTGGACCTGGCAGAAGTAGGGCCCGTAGAAGAGCTCCTGGAAGCACATGACCTTCGCGCCATCGGCCGCGGCCTTGCAGGCGTACTCGATGTGTTTCTCGATCATCGACTCCTTGTCGCCGGTCCACTCCGCCTGGAGCAGCGCCGCGCGGACGTTTCGCGCCATGAAGTTCACCCTCCGCAGAGCCGGATCGGCTCGCACTGATGCCTGATAGGAAGCCGATACTCTACACCGCGTTTCGCCGACAAACGGCGAGCCGTTAGGCTGCGCAGCCCATGAACCTCATCGATGCGGGCGTGCTCGTCCTGGTCCTGATCGGGCTGATCACCGGCGCGCGCGCCGGATTCCTCGGACCGGTCCTCGGGCTGATCGGCGCCGCCATCGGCTTCGGCCTGGCCATCCTGCTGGCCACCATCTTTCGAGAACAGCTCGCGGCGATCGAGCAGCCGATCCGTGCCATCGCCACCCTCCTGATCCTCGGCGCGTTCGTGGTTGTCGGCGAAGCGACCGGAGCAGCCATCGGCGCCTCGATGACCCTCGGCATCCGACGGTCCGGGCTGCGGCCGCTCGACGCGCTGGGCGGGGCGGTCGTGGGCGTCGCACACATCTTCCTGCTCGTGTGGCTGGTCGGAGGCATGCTGGCGGTCGGGATGGCTCCAGGCCTGGGCGAGGTCACGCGCGATTCGGTGGCGCTGCGCATCGCGAGGGAACGGCTGCCGGCACCCACAGCGGTCGCCGGACAGCTGCTCACCCTGCTCGACACGACCGACCTGCCCCAGCTGTTCGCCGGCATCGAGCCGCGACCCGCCGGCCCGGTCGCCCTGCCGGCCGACGCTGAAACGCGCGCTCTCGCGGAGTCGGCACTGGCCAGCACGGCACGCATCAGCAGCGGTGGCTGTGGCGCCGGGCTTTCGGTCGGCAGCGGGTTCTTCGTATCGGCCGCGCACGCGATCACAAATGCGCATGTCGTGGCCGGCAGCACCAGCGCGACCGTCAGCATCGGCGGAGCCGAGCTCCCGGCGGTGGTGGTGGCCTTCGACGACGAGACCGACCTCGCACTGCTCCACGTCGCCGGGGCACAGGCACCCGCCCTCACCCTCAACGCACAGCGGCCGGAGCGCGGCACGGCGGGCGTGGCACTCGGCTACCCGGGCGGCGGCGACCTGACGGTAACCGCTGCCGCCGTCACCGCCGCGTACGAGATCAGCGGCCCCGACATCTATGGCAGTGGGGCCTCACAGCGCAGCGTGGTGGAACTCCGCTCGGGGATCCGACGCGGCAACAGCGGCGGGCCGCTCATCGTGGCACCCGGGACGGTGGGTGGGATCATCTTCGGCGCGTCGAGGCTGAATGCCGAGGTCGGGTACGCCATCGGCGCCGACCAGGCGACGGCGAGCCTCGGTCCGTTCATCGGCTCAACCGCGGCCGTTGACACCGGCGCCTGCCTGTAGGCTGTCGTACGGCCTGTCGGTGCGCCTTCTTCCGGATGTCGGGCGTGGGCGAT
>JBBJNX010000072.1:0-8516 GCA_037721115.1 Candidatus Limnocylindria bacterium | reverse complement strand
GGCGGGTACGCTGCGGGCAACGGGGGTCTGGCTACGCGTCGGCGACGACCTCGCGGCTCGGCGTGCGGGGGAGGGCCGGTCGCCCAACCCGGTCGGAGTGGTGATCGCGGGATCCACCCCGTTGCCCACCGGCGGTGGGTGGTTCGAGGGCGACGAGCGGCGCATTCTCGTCGTCGGCTCGCGCAACCCGATGACCGAAGTGCCATCCGGGACCGATCTGCTTCGCAGTCCCGACGAGCGCCCCGAACCGCGCTGGGTCCTGTCACGCCTGTCCGAGCGCGGCATTGCCTGTCTGCTGCTCGAGGGCGGTCCGACCCTGAACGCTGCCTTTCTGGCCGCGGGCCTGATCGACGAGGTGTACTGGACCATCGGCGCCAACCTTCTCGGGACCGATGCGCTGCCGATGATCACGCCGATCGAGGTCGGGGCGGCGCAGCAAGGGCGGCTCGTCAGCGTGCTCCGCCACGAGAGCGAGCTCTTCCTGCGCTACCGATTCGGAGCGCCGGGTAGCATCGGTCCATGACACAGCTTGATCTCGGGCGGCTCGGGGTGTGGGGCCATCTCGATTCGCTGGCTGCCCGGGATGCGATCTCGTATGCCCAACGCGCAGAAGCGCTCGGCTACGGGACGCTCTGGGTTCCCGAAACCGTGGGACGCGAGCCGATCGCCCTGCTGTCGCTCCTGGCCGGCGCAACCAAGGCGATCAACCTGGGGACCAGCATCGTCAACATCTGGGGTCGCGATGCGCAGGGGGCACGCATGGCTGCGCTGACCCTCGCGGAGGCGAGCGACGGCCGTTTCGTGCTGGGTCTGGGCGTCAGCCATCCGCATCTGGCAGGCAAGCTTCGCGGCCACCACTTCGAGCGTCCGCTGAGCCGGATGCGCGCCTACCTGGCTGCGTATCGCGCGGCCGTCTACCTCGGTCCGCGGGCGGTCGAGCCAGACGAGCCACCGGTGCTGATCGCTGCCCTCCGCGAACGAATGACCGATCTGGCCGCGACCGATGCCGACGGTGCGCTGCCGTACCTCGTCACGCCGGAGCGGGTTGCCTGGATGCGCGGACGCCTGGATGCCGCCGCCGATGATGGGCATTCGACGCTGGCGGTCACATTGCCGGTGGTCATGGGCGAGCCCGACGATCGGGCCGCGGCGCGCGCCTACTTGAAGTCGTACCTGCGCACGCCGACCTACCAGGCATCGTGGGAGCTCCAGGGTTTCGATCCATCCGATTGGGAGCCACCGGGGAGCGACCGTCTCGTGGACGCCATGGTTGCCATCGGTCCTGTCGAGCTCATTCGCGACCGGATCGGCGCCATGCTGGTCGCCGGTTCCGACCACGTGGCGATCATCCCATTGGCGCCTGATGGAACCACGGAGCAGAGCGCGACGCTCGAGGAGCTGGCAACGGCATGACCTGGCCGTCATTCGGGGGAATGGTCGCCACAGTGCTCCTGGCGGCGTGCTCCGTCACCTCGGCACCCGCCGCCACGAGCGCTCCGCCATCGCCGCTGCCGATGGTTCCAGTGCCCGCGGCGGACGCGCCCGACAGCGGGCCGGAGCTGATCAGCGGGCGCTCCTTCGATCGGCCCGCTCAGCCCGTCATGGGCGCAGCATATCGCGCCGGATTGGTCAGCGACCACTGTGTCGACCGCGACCTGCCCGCGTTGCCTGTCGACGACGCGGCGCTCATTTTGCTGGATCGCAGCTACGCACTGTCGGCGGAGTACGTGCCCGATGACCTGGTCGCGGCGTCCCTGGCCGGTCTGTCCGGCGCGTCGGGGACGAAGCTCGTGCGAGCTGTGCTCGTCGACGACCTGGCGGCGATGGCCGCGGCGTGGGATGCGGCCGGGCTCACCATCGTGGTCGATTCCGCCTATCGATCGTATGCAAACCAGGCGGCGACATTTGAGAGCTGGGCGGCACGCCTGGGCTACGCGGAGGGGCTGAACCGCAGCGCGCGGGCCGGCCATTCGGAGCATCAGCTCGGGACGACACTCGATCTGAGCTCACCGGGATGGGGCGGCCGATTCGGCGACTGGGCGGTGGAGACCCCGGAGGGAGCCTGGATGGCGGCCCATGGGAGCGAGTACGGATTCGTGATGAGCTACCCGGCGGGCAGCCAGGTGGAAACCTGTTTCTCCTATGAGCCATGGCACTACCGATGGATCGGTCGCGAGGCGGCCGCGGCACACCGCGCGAGCGGGCTCGGCTTGCGACGCTTCCTGGAACGGTACGTCGGCACATGACGGTTGCAGCGATCGACCCGGCCCGGCTTCCAGGCCTCCGACGGCGGATCGTCTGGACGCTGTTCGCCGTCTCGGCGCTTGGAAGCACCGGCTACATCGCGGCCATCACGGGCGGGACACTGGCCGCGGCCGAGATCGCCGGCAGCGCTGCTTCTGGTGGGCTCCCGACCGCCACGAGCACGCTTGGAACGGCGGCGGCCGCCAGCCTCCTCTCCATTCTCATGTTGCGGATCGGACGCCGGCCCGGGCTCCTGGTCGGCATCTTCGGCGGGACGCTCGGCGGGGCCGTCGCGCTGGCCGGGGTGCTCCTTGTCTCGCTCCCCCTGCTGCTGGTCGGAAGCGCCCTCGCGGGCTTCGCGAACGGAGCCGGGCAGCTGGGGCGCTATGTCGCCGCCGACCTGGTCCCGCCGGAGCGGCGGGCGCAGACGATCGGGACCGTGGTGTGGGGCGCCACCATCGGCGCCGTCGGTGGGCCGAACCTGGTTGCCCCGGCGGGCATCGTCGCCGAATCGTTCGGCATGCCACCGCTGGCGGGAACTTACCTGCTGACGTTGGGCTTCATCGGCCTGGCCGCGGTCATCGCCTTCGTGTTCCTGCGACCCGAGCCGTACCAGCTGGCAGATCCATCGGCCGTTGCTCGGCGTCCCGAAGGCACCGCATCGGTTTCGTTCGCTGCGATCATGCGGACCCCGACCGTGCTGGTGGCCCTCGTCGCGCTCGCCGCCGGACAGGTTGTGATGACGCTCATCATGACGATGACGCCACTGCATCTCACCGATCACGGACATGGGCTCGAAACCGTCGGGTTCGTGCTATCGGCCCATACATTCGGCATGTTCGCCCTCTCGCCGATCTCCGGCCGCCTGACCGACCGCTTCGGAAGCCCCCGCATCATTGGCGCCGGGCTCGTCACGCTGGCCATCGCGGCGTTCATCGCCGCCGGTGCGCCGCCGGATGGCGGCCCGTTGCTGACCCTTGCCCTTTTCCTGCTCGGCTACGGCTGGAACCTGGGCTTCGTGGCGGGGTCTTCGATGCTCACCGCAGGGCTGACGCTCGGCGAACGGACCCGCGTCCAGGGCGTGGGCGACGGCATGATCTGGACCTCGGCGGCCGTTGCCAGCCTGTCGTCCGGGCTCATCGTGGCGGGTGCGTCATACACGGCGCTCGGCCTGTTGGGGGTGGGTCTGCTCATCCCGGCGGCTGTGGTGCTGCTTGCACAGCGCCGGGCAGGACTCATCGGCAGACCCGCTTGATCGGTGGATCATGCTCGTTGGCGCGATCGAACCCGTCTCGGCATACTGGCGTTGATGGCAACCACCAGACCTCCTGGCCGGCGCGGCGGGCTCAGGCCGGCGCTCCTCGTCGCGCTGCCAATGCTCGTCGTGCTGGCGGCATGTGACCTCTCGAGCTCGGCATCGGCCAGCCCCTCTGCCTCGGCGAGCAGTGAGCGTTGTGGTGCGGAGGAGGTTCTCACCGGGGGGATCGACGGCATCGTGGTTGACTCCGCAGGCAACCCGTTGGATGACATCTACATTTTCATTCGAGCCCCCGAGGGGTTCTCTGGCTCGACGCGCACCGCGGAGGACGGGGCCTTCGCCGCGCCCGGGGTGTCGGGTGAATTCCAGATCACGACAACCGACATCGATTACGCCGAGGTGATCCGCCGCGTGACGGTGCCGTGCGGAGAACTCGTCGAGGTCGAGCTGGTGCTCACACCGATCGAGTAGCTCTTCCCTGGATAGAACAAGTGTTCTATCATCGGTTGTTCGATGGGCACGCCGGACGACTACTGCGAGCTTCACTCGCACACCAACTTCAGCTTTCTCGACGGTGCCTCGCACCCCGAGGAGCTGATCGCCCGCGCCGCTCAGCTCGGCCTGCCGGCGTTGGCCATCACCGACCACGCCGGGCTGTATGCCGCGGTCCGATCCTGGAAGGCGGCCCAGGAGACCGAGACCGATGCCGCCCGCGAGGCGGGACTTTCCCCGGTGCGCCCGATCATCGGCCTCGAGATCACCATCCCGCGCACCGATCACGAGCTGCGGCTGGCGCGCCGCGGCCGCAAGCTGAACGATGCGCTGCGCGGTGCCAGGGCAAGCCGCGGCTGGCCCGGTGAGCACCACGCCGGACCGATCCCGGGTGACCACCTCGTCCTACTGGCACGCGACGTCGACGGCTACACCGCGCTCTCCCGCCTGGTGAGCCGCGGCCACCTGGTGGGCCAGAAGCAGTTCCCGATCTTCGAACGCTCGCTGGTGGAGGCGGCGCTCGACGAGGCACGTGGCCATCTCTTCGGCCTCTCGGGCTGCCGGAACGGGCACGTTCCACGCCTTCTGCTGGCCGGCGAGCGCGAGGCGGCGTGCGCGGTGGCGCGTAACTGGGCGGGGCATTTTGGTGGCGGCGACTTCGCCGTCGAGCTGAGCCATCATCTCCAGCCCGACGATGACTGGCTTGTTGCGCAGCTGGCGGAGCTCGCCGAGGTGACTGGCTTGCCGACGGTCGTCACCAACGAGGTTCACTATGCCGATCCCGACGGCCATCGGCTCCAGGACGTGCTCGTCTGCATCCGTCATGGCGCGACCCTCGAGGAGGCGCGTGAGCTGCTCCTGCCGAACGCCGAGTACCGTCTCAAGACGGGGGCTGAGCTGGCAAGCATCGGCGAGAGCCTGACGGACGAGCGCAGCCGCCGCGCCTGGGAGGCGGGCATGGCGCGCAGCGCCATCATCGGCGAGGCATGCCGGCTGGAGCTCGGCTTCGAGCATTATCGGTTTCCGGGATTCAGCGTGCCGGAGGGGGAGACCGCGTTCTCATATCTCTACCAGCTTGCCCATGACGGCTTACTGCGCCGTTACCAGCCGATTACCAAGCGTGCGCTGAACCAGCTGGCGCACGAGCTCGACCTCATCGACCGCACCAACCTGTCCGAGTTCTTCCTGATCGTGTGGGACCTGATGGAGTTCGCGCGGCGCGGCGGGATCATCGGCCAAGGGCGGGGGAGCGCCGGCGATTCGATCGTGGCCTACTGCCTGGGTATCACCAAGGTCGATCCGATCGAGCACAAGCTGCTCTTCGAGCGCTTCATCAACGAGGCGCGCGCGCTGCCCGACATCGATATCGACTTCGACGTCAACCGGCGCGAGGAGGTGATCCAGTACCTCTACACGAAATACGGCGCCGACCATGCCGCCATGGTCTGCACCATCGTCACGTATCGGGCTCGTTCAGCGGTGCGGGAGGTCGCGAAGGCGCTCGGTTTCCCACTCGAGGGCATCGATGCGCTGGCCAAGGCGCTCGACACCCGTGACGCGACCGATGTCGCTCGCGACCTGGCGCTGGATGGCTCATTCGAATGGCTCTTCGCCGAGCTCGGGATCGACATGGCCGATGCGGCCGTCCCGTCCGGCCGCGACGGACGAGGATTCGTGCATCCCACTTCGGATTCGTCGTGGAATTCGCGCCCACGCCCGACGCTGGATCCGCGACCGATCAGTGAGGGCGGCTGGGTCCCGCCAAACCGCGCGCGCGCGCTCGACGCATCGGTCACGACGGTGAAGCACGAGTCTGAGACCACGAAGCGCTATGCCCGGTCCGGGGAGCTCAGCGGTGGTGATCTGCGGTTGCCGACGCCGCGCGATAACGGCTCGCCGGGGCCGTCGAGCAGGCGACCATCACTGGTGCGCGTGGACCCCGAGAGCGGGATGCCGGTCGAGGAACGTCGCCGGCCGCGCGTCGTGTCGGAGGCGGCCTCGGAATCCTCTCAGATATTCACCACGAGACTCTTCGAGTCGGAATCAGCGCCTGTCGGTGCCGATATTGGCTCTCAAATCTTGGTAAATCTGCGACTTCCAGCCGATTCGGTCGAAGGAACTGCCTCTAACAATCTCCCGGTGAATATGCGACAGGAAAGCGGCCAGCAGCACGCTGTTCACCCCCCGAAGAACCGATGGCAGTGGCTCCTCCAGCTCTGCGCCGAGATCGATGGCTTCCCGCGCCATCTCGGCATTCATGTCGGCGGCATGCTCGTCACCCGCACTCCGCTGATCGACCTCGTCCCGATCGAACGCGCCACCATGCCCGGACGGGTCGTCACCCAATACGACAAGGAGGACATCGAGCAGCTGGGCCTGGTAAAGATCGACCTCCTCTCACTCAGAACCCTGGGGGTGGTGAGTGACGCACTCGACCGCATCCAACGTGACACTGGAGAAAGACCGGACCTCGACACGCTCCCGCATGACGACCCCGAGGTCTACCGGAGCATCCAGGCGGCCGATACGGTCGGCATGTTCCAGATCGAGTCGCGCGCGCAGATGCAGTCGCTGCCCAAGGCGAGGCCCGAACGGTTCGAGGATCTGGTCGTGCAGGTCGCGATCATCCGGCCCGGCCCGGTGCAGGGCAACGCCGTCCATCCGTATCTGCGGAGACGTGCCGGCGAGGAAGAGGTCACCTACGCCCATCCCAGCCTCCAACCCATCCTGGAGGACACCCTGGGCGTGATCCTGTACCAGGAGCAGGTGATGCAGGTTGCGATCGACGTGTGCGGCTATACCGCCACCGAAGCCGACATCTTTCGCAAGGCAATGGGCTCTCATCGCAGCCACGCCAAGATGCAGGCCGAGCGCGGCCGATTCGTCGGCGGCGCCATGCGTACCGGGCTCACGGAACCCGACGCCGAGGCGCTCTTCCAGAAATGCTCCGCCTTCGCCGAGTTCGGCTTCGCCCGCGCCCACGCCGCCGCCTTCGCCAAGATCAGCTACGACACCGCATGGCTCAAGCACTATTACCCGGCGCACTACACCGTCGGCGTGCTCAACAACCAGCCGATGGGCTTCTACTCGCCCGCCGTCGTCATCAACGACGCGAAGCGCCATGGCATCCGTGTGCTGCCGATCGACGTCAACAAATCGGCCTGGGAGCACGACACGCGCCTCATCAGCGGAACGCACGCCATCCGACTGGGCCTGCGCCAGGTGAAAGGGATCGACGAGCGCGCCCGCGAGACCCTGGAGCGCGAGCGCTTCATCGGTCCGTATCGGTCCGTCAGAGACTTTGTCGCTAGGACGGGACTTGGCGAGCAGGTGGTCGAGCGCCTGATCAGCATCGGCGCCTTCGACTGGACCGATGCGCCACGCCGGGAGCTGCTCTGGCAGTTGCGCACCACGCTGGCCGACGCGGACCCCGAGCGTCCAGCATTGGGCCTGACCGATGATGCCCAGCGCGCGCTGGGCGCCTCGCTTCCGCCAATGACCCCGGCCGAGAAGGTGGCCGCCGACTATCGCGATACCGGTGTGTCGCCGAACCTGCACGCCGTCGAGCTGTTCCGCGAGCGGCTGACGGCGCGCGGCGTGATCACCGTGGCAGATGCGGCCGGGCTGCGCGATCGGTCCATCATCCGGCTGGCCGGCCTGGCGGTCAGTGTGCAGCACCCGATGACGGCCAAAAACTTCGTGTTCATCGCGCTCGAGGACGAGACCGGCATGATCAATGTCACGCTGCGGCCGCAGGTCTACCAGGCGCACCGCGCGCTGCTGCACCGGCATCCGCTGCTCGTGATCGACGGCCGGCTCCAGGTCGAGGGGGCGGTGCTGAACGTCATCGCGACTCGCTTGCGTAGCGTGGACGACGCGCTTGACGGCCCGTCCGAACGGCTCGATCTCGCGAAGCAGCAGCGGATGTTCCGCTGACCTTTCCAAGTTCACCTTGCGCGGGGAGTCGAACGGTCAGCGAAGAGCCGCCGCAGGCATACTGCTGGCGGGACGATCAGATCCTTGTCTGGTGGGACGATCAGACCCTTGTCGGCACAATGGCAGGAAATCTAGACTGCGCAGCAGCGGTCGCCACCGGGGCGGCCCTCTTCGATTGGGGGATCCGTGCCCGAGTTTCGCCTCTCGCCAGCGCGACGTGGCATCGGTCGGTTGGCGCCGGTCTTCATGGCCGCCCTGCTCGTCGGCACCTTCGTGCCAGTTCGCCAGGCCGCCGCCCACGACGGTTTTCTTGACGACCCGGCTCCCTTCCCGGTGCGTGGTGGCGGCGTCAAGGGAGACGGCGAACCATCCGTCCCGGAGCCAACCGGCAGGCTCATCGTCCGTTACCGCGATGGCATGACTGATACGCAGCGTGCGCGTGTCCGTGCGGCGGATCGGCTCGAGCTCGTGGCGAAGGTCGCCCTGCCAAATACCGAGCTCGTCACGCCAGCGGGAGGAGTGTCGCAGGCGATCTCAAGGCTCGAAGGTCGGCCGGACGTTCTCTTCGCCGAGCCGGAATATCGGC
>JBBJNX010000071.1:0-8607 GCA_037721115.1 Candidatus Limnocylindria bacterium | reverse complement strand
TCGCAGGCCTACTTCGACGGGCAGTGATGTGAAGGACCGATGGCGAGGCCGGAGCGCCGGCCTCGCCGTGGTCGCGGCCCTCATTACCGCTGCCGTGGCGGCCACGGTGGCGGGACCCGGCGATCGTCGATCGGTCGTGGTGACCGATCCGGCGGGTGTGGTCCTGGCACGGGTGCCGCTCGCCTCCGGGGCCGGCTTCGAGCTGCGCTATCGCAATTCGCTCTACAGCACCCTGGCAGCAGAGCGATTCGTCGTAATCGACGAGGGCGGGTTTCGGCTTGATTCGCTGGCCGCCGAGGAGCTCGCCGTCCTGGAGGAGTACTACGCCGTGAACGTCGCGCCATTGCGTGGCGCCGAGGACTGGTGGACGGCTCCGCCGGCCTACAAGCTGGAGCTCGACGACCTGCGCGTGGCGGCCACCGACCTCGGGCAGCGCACCCTGATGGTGGCGGGGCAGCCGCCGGTCGATCTCTGGCGGCTGGTCGGGGACGCGCAACCGACCGTCATCATCTCCATCGAGGAGGGTTGATGAGCGGGCCGAAGCGACAGGGTGAGGATCGAGAGCCGGCCGTCGACCAGGAAGCCCTCATCGCCGAATTCGAGGCGGAGAAGCCGGCTCGCAAGCTCGCCGGCATTCCATTCGTCGTGGTCCAGCTGCTCGGCGCGGGGCTCGCGCTGCTCGGCCTGTGGTGGGTCTTTTTCCCGATCTCGAAGCAGCTCTACCTGCCGCTCTTCGCGATGCTGGTGCTGGCCACGACCTTCCTGGTCTACCGCGGTTGGGGCCGTTCGGAGCAGGCACGCGACGATGGGCGCGGAGATCATCCGCACGTGGTCGACTGGCTCCTGGCGATCACGACGATCGCGGTGTTCGGCTACATCGCGCTGGACTGGCAGAGCTTCTTCCGCAGCTCAGTTTCCCCGGGGCCTGAGGAGCTCGTGGTCGGCACCCTCGTCATCGGCCTGGTGCTCGAGGCGACGCGCCGCACGGTGGGCTGGATCGTGCCGGCCATCATCGTGTTCGTTCTCGCGTACGGATATCTTGGCGCGGTCTTTCCGGCGCCATTCGACCATGCCGGCTATGGGTGGCCGCGGCTCGTCGGCCACAACGTGCTGAGCACCGCGGGCGTGTTCGGCGTCCCGCTCGACGTGGCGGCCACCTACATCATCCTGTTCACGATCTACGGCGCCGTGCTCGAGTACTCCGGCGCCAGTAAGTTCTTCCTCGACATCTCCTTCGCCGCATTCGGGCAGTCGAGGGCCGGGCCTGGGAGAACCGTGACGCTCGCAGGATTCCTGCTCGGCACGGTCTCGGGCTCCGGAGTTGCCACCACTGTCACGCTCGGCAGCGTGTCGTGGCCGGTGCTGAAACGGGCCGGGTATCCGCGCGAGGAGGGCGGCGGTGTCCTTGCGGCGGCAGGCATCGGCGCCATCCTGTCGCCACCGACGCTCGGGGCAGCAGCCTTCATCATCGCCGAGTACCTGCGGGTGCCGTACCTAGAGGTCCTGGTCTGGGCCACCGTTCCGACCCTGCTCTACTACCTCGGCATCGTCCTCGCCATCGAGATGGACGCACGACGCTTCCGGACCCATGCGGTGGCGATCGAGACGCCGCCGGTCCGCCAGCTGCTCCTGCGCTACGGCTACCACTTCAGCTCGCTGATCGCCATCGTCGTCTTCCTGGCAATGGGCTTCACTGCATTCCGCGCTGTCGTCTTCGCCACCGCGCTGGCGCTCCTGCTCAGCTTCCTCGACCGACAGCACTGGATGACGCCGCGACGCGCCTGGAATGCGCTGGCGGCTGGAGGCATCGGCGTGCTGGCGATTGCGCCCGTCATGGCCGGCGCGGGTCTGATCGTCGGCGTCCTCACGCTGACCGGCCTCGCCCTCGACCTGGCCGGCATCATCGTGTCATTCGCGGGAGGCAACCTGTTCCTCACGGCCGTCTTCTCGGCGATCTCGGTCGTCCTGCTTGGACTCGCCGTGCCGGTGACGGCCAGCTTCATCATCAGCTACGTGATCATCGGGCAGGCGCTCAGGGATCTCGGCGTCGCGGACTACGCGGCGGCAATGTTCGTCTTCTACTACGCGGTGCTCTCCGAGGTCTCGCCGCCAACGGCCCTGTCGCCGTTCGCGGCCGCGGCCATCACCGGCGGGAAGGCCGTGAAGACGATGTGGCTGACGTGGAAGTACACGCTCCCCGCCTTCCTGGTGCCCTTCGTGTTCGTGCTGGCTCCGCAGGGCGAGGGTCTGCTGCTCCAAGGCGACCTCATGACGATCGTGGTCGCCTGCGTCACCGGTGCCGTCGCCGTTGCCGCCCTGGCTGTCGTCACCGGTGCCTGGGTCCTGGGACCAGCGACCGTGCCCGAACGACTCCTGTTCGGCGTCGGTGCGCTGACCCTCCTCGTCACCGAGCCACTCTGGATCGGCATCGGCACCGTGGCCATCCTCGCTGGTCTCGCGCTGCACCTCATCCGTCGCCGCGCGCATGCGGCAACGGTGACCTGATGGACCTCGGGCTGCGCGGGCGAACCGCGGTCGTAGGCGGCGCCACGTCCGGACTGGGCCGGGCGTCCGCTGACGCGCTTGCCGCTGAAGGCTGCCGCCTCCTCATCTGGTCGCGCGACGAGGATCGCCTGTCGACCACCGCACAGGAGATTCGCGCCGCGCATGGCGTCGACGTTGCGTTCGTGGCCGCCGATGCAACATCTCCCGAGGCCGCCGCCACGGTCGCATCGGCCGCCAGCGCGTTCGGGGAGATCGACGTGGTCGTCACGAACGCGGGCGGGCCACCGACCGTGGATCCGACGGCGACCGACCCGGCTGCCTGGCAGCGCTCGCTCCAGCTGCTGGCGAGCACACCGATCGAGCTGGTGACCCGGCTGTTGCCCGGGATGCGGGAGCGTGGATGGGGCCGCGTCATCTCAATCCTGTCGAGTGGGATCCGGCAGCCGATCGGCGACCTGGTCTACTCGAACGCCGGCCGGTCGGTCCTGGCTTCGTGGCTGAAGACGACCGCACGGACGATTGCCGCCGAGGGCGTGACGCTCAACGGCGTGCTGCCCGGTCGCATCGCAACACCGCGCATCCACGAGCTGGACTCCGGACGCGCCGAACGCCAGGGAAGCACCGAGGGTGCCGTCCGCGCCGCTCATATCGCGACCATTCCGGCGGGACGCTACGGGCGACCGGAGGAGCTCGCTGCGCTCGTCGCGTTCCTCGCCTCCGAGCGCGCCTCGTACCTCACCGGACAGCTGATCGCGGTCGACGGAGGGTTGATCGCAGGCATGTAGGATGCTCGCCATGAATGAGCATCCCGAGCTTCTTCGGCGAACCGCCGAGCTGGCGATCGAGTACCTCGATAGCCTCCCCGATCGTCCCGTCACGGGGCATCGTGACGTCCACGACCTCAGGCGCGAGCTTGTCCGCGAGCTGCCCGAGGCGGGCGAGGACGCGCGGGCGGTCGTCGAAGAGCTGGCCCGCATCGGCGGAGAGGGGGCCATCGGCATCGCGGGTCCGCGCTACTTCGGCTTCGTCATCGGCGGCTCCTTGCCGTCTGCCCTGGCCGCCGACTGGCTGACCTCGACCTGGGATCAGAACGCGGGGCTCTACGTGGCGGGTCCGGCCGCGTCGGTCGTCGAAGAGGCGGTCGGGCCATGGCTGATCGACCTGTTCGGGCTCCCGCCGACGGCCAGCTATGGCCTCGTCACCGGATGCCAGATGGCGCACTTCACCTGCCTCGCCGCAGCGCGGCAGGCCGTGCTGGAGCGTGCCGGCTGGGATGTGACCGGCCAGGGCCTGTTCGGAGCGCCGGAGATCGAGGTGATCGTCGGGGCCGAGGCACACAGCACCGTCCTCACCGCGCTCCAGTACCTTGGCCTGGGACGTGAACGGGTCCATACCGTCGAGGCCGATGGCCAGGGCCGTCTCATCACCGCCAGCCTCGCAGACGTGCTCTCCAGGGTGCCTACGGGCGCGCCGCTGATCGTCAACCTCCAGGCCGGGAACGTGAACACCGGCTCATTCGACCCGATGCGCGAAGCCGTCGGTCTCGTGCGGCAGCGCGAAGGCGCCTGGGTCCACGTCGACGGGGCCTTTGGCCTGTGGGCGGCCGTCAGCCCCGATCTGGCGCACCTCGTGGACGGCATCGGCCTGGCGGATTCGTGGGCCACAGATGCGCATAAATGGCTGAACGTTCCCTACGACTCAGGGCTCGCCTTCGTCGCCGATGCGCGCGCCCACGCCGCGGCCATGGCACCGCCACTTGCCGCATACCTCGAGTACGGCCCCGAGCAGGAGCGGGACGAGGTGTCGTGGGTTCCCGAATTCTCGCGCCGGGCCCGTGGCTTTCCGATCTACGCCGCTCTGCGCACGATGGGTCGCCGCGGGTTAGGCGATCTCGTCGAGCGCTGCTGCGGGCTCGCACGCCGGATCGCAAATCGGCTGGAGGCGGCTCCCGGCGTCGATATCCTCAACGAGGTCGTGCTCAACCAGGTTTTGGTCCGCTTCACGCCACCCGACGGCGGAGATCAGGATGCGTACACGCGGGAGGTGGTTCGGCGCGTCCAGCAGGACGGCACCATTTGGCTCTCGGGCACCACGTGGCATCAGATGGGCGCGATGCGCATCAGCGTCAGCAACTGGTCGACCACCGAAGCCGATGCAGACTTCGCCGTGGATGCGATCCTGCGCTGCGCATCCGCAGCCGCTGCGTTCGCCTCCGCATCCGCATCCGGCGCCGATCAATGAGGCACTGGCGCCCGCGGAAGTAGATTGGCGTGCGCCGCGGACCAATGGATCGGGCACCTGGGCGCCCAGGTCGGTAGTTGTGCGCGCGGCTGCCCCATCCATACGCATCGGATGCTCACCGTCTTCGATCCAGCCTGCGTCCTCCAACGCCCGCCCCACCGGCGTCGCGTCGCGAGCGAGCCAGCCGAGGAACCGATCCGGCCCGACCGCGATGGCCAGGCAGAGCAGGATCATCGACAACGGCGCGAGCAGCGCCTCGCCGGACGCAGCCGGCGCCAGGGCCAGCCATACGCCCGCGGCCACATAGGCCGCGACGCTCAACCTGTCGAAGCACAGGCAGCCGATCAGGACGGTCGTCGGAAGGGCGATCAGAGGAAGCTGAGCCCCAGCCACAGCGATGCCGGTCAGCATTCCGCCGACTCCGGCAGTCAGCGCGAAGATGGCACGCACGACGGTCTCGGCATCCTCGCCGTAGGTGGGGAGCTGATGAACTGTCGAGTGGGACCGCATACGGGCCTCAGTCTAGATCTGGAACCAGCATCGGAGATCGTCGCCTGTGGTCTAATCGGCCTTCCCGCGAACGCACTGACGGAGTACCGATGGCGATCGAGACCGAGCAAATCACGATGACCGGCGACGAGATTGTCGCCCTCACGAAGCGACACACCCTGTTCGAGTGGTCGGCGCAATCGAAGGTGGACCCGATACCGGTGGCCGGTGCCAAGGGTGTCTACTTCTGGACGCCCGAGGGCAAGCGCTACCTGGACTTCAACTCACAGCTGATGTGCACCAACATCGGCCATGGCCATCCGAAGGTGATCGAGGCCATCAAGCGTCAGGCGGAGACCCTCGCCTACGTCAATCCCTTCATGGCCAGCGAGCCCCGCGCCCGCCTGGGACAGAAGCTGGCCGAGATCACACCGGGTGACATCGATACCTTCTTCTTCACCAACGGCGGCGCGGAGGCGAACGAGAACGCCATCAAGCTGGCCCGCATGTTCACCGGACGCCACAAGATCATGGCCCGATACCGCAGCTACCACGGTGGGACCGCGGGGGCCATTTCCTTGACCGGCGACCCGCGACGCTGGGCCGCGGAGCCCGGCATCCCGGGAGTCGTGCGCGTCATGGATCCGTACCACGGCATCCAGCGCGGATGGGACACCGCCGACGAGGCGCTGGCACATCTCGAGGAGACGATCCAGCTCGAGGGACCGAAGACGATCGCCGCATTCATCCTCGAGACGGTGACCGGCACGAACGGCATCCTGGTTCCCCCCGATGGATATATCCAGGGCGTCCGCGAGATCTGCGACCGCTACGGGATCCTCATGATCGCCGACGAGGTGATGGCCGGCTTCGGCCGCACCGGAAAGTGGTTCGCCATCGATCATTGGGACGTTGTGCCAGACCTGATCACAATGGCCAAGGGTCTGACGAGCGCCTACGTTCAGCTCGGCGCGCTCGGCATGCGACGCAAGTACGCCGAGCACTTCGAGAACAATGTCTTCTACGGCGGCCTCACCTACAACTCGCATCCACTCGCCTGTGCCACCGCGCTGGCCACGATCCAGGTGTACGAAGACGAGAATCTGATCGAGCGCGCTGCTCAGATGGGCGAGAAGCTCAAGGTCCACCACGCTGACCTGGCGGCGAAGCATCCGAGCGTGGGAGCGGTGCGCAGCATCGGCCTCTTTGGGATCGTCGAGCTCGTTCGCAACCGCGAGACCATGGAGCCGATGGCACCCTTCAATGGCACGTCGGACGAGATGGCCGCGCTCGGGAAGCGCTTCCGCGAAGACGGCCTCTACACGTTCGTGCGCTGGAACTCCTTCTTCACGAACCCACCGCTGACCATCAGCACCGACGAGCTGGACGAAGGTTTCGCGATCATCGATAAAGCGCTCGAGATCACCGATGCTGCGGTCGCCTGAGCGCGGCTGGCCCCGTCGCGTCGGCACCTTCGTCGCCTTCGCGGCTGTGATCTTCCTGGCGTGGGAGGGTGTCAAGTTCATCGGTGGCGATCCGTGGGGCGGCGAGGGCTGGATCTGGCAGCCACCGCTCGAGATCTGGTTCGCCAGCGATCTGCTTCTGCCGCACACGTGGGACATCTTCGGTGCCCTGGCCGCCCCGGTGCAGCGCGGCTCGGACGCGTCGCTGGCGCAGTTCCTGGTCGGGGCGGCGCTTTACACCTGGCGCGAGGCCGCCATCGGCTTCGTCGTTGGCACCATCATCGGCATCAGCCTGGCGGCAACCTTCGTGCACTCGAGGCTGCTCGAGCGGGCATTCGTGCCGTACGTGATCGCCAGCCAGACGATCCCGATCGTGGCGCTGGCGCCGATGATCGTCTTCGCCTTCGGGCCCGACGTGCTCAGCGTCGTGATCATCGCCACCTACCTGACCTTCTTCCCGGTCACGATCGCCATGATCCGCGGGCTGCGATCGCCGGACCCGCGGGCGCTGGAGCTGATGCGCTCGTA
This sequence comes from Candidatus Limnocylindria bacterium, assembly GCA_037721115.1. Lineage (GTDB taxonomy): Bacteria > Chloroflexota > Limnocylindria > QHBO01 > QHBO01 > JACDBZ01. The sequence goes on along the minus strand of JBBJNX010000071.1, from coordinate 1,381 downwards.
TGCCGCCAGCCGGCGGAGCATCTTCTGGAAGCTGCGCATGCCCGCCTCCCTCCCGTACCTGTTCACCGCGCTCAAGGTGGCGGCCACGGCGAGCATCGTGGGCGCCATTGTCGGGGAGGGGCCCGGGCAGATCCGCGACGGCCTCGGCCGCGCCATCGTGAACTTCAACAACCAGTACATCAGCGGACCGGAGAAGCTGTGGGCCACCATCGTCGCCTGCGCACTGCTCGGCATCGTCTTCTTCGCCCTCATCCGCATCGCTGAGCTCGTAACCCTGCGCGGCCGAGGTGCCGTCCCCGATGCCGCATGAGGCACGAGCAATGACCGAGCCAGGGGCGGCCCCCGTCGTCCGCATCTCGGGCATCGACAAGCAGTTCCAGGCCGGAGGCGACGTCATCACCACCGCCCTGTCGGGAATCGACCTGGAGATCGGCCGTGGCGAGTTCGTCAGCCTGATCGGCCCATCCGGGTGCGGCAAGAGCACCATACTGCGGCTGATCGGCGACCTCACAGCGCCCACCGCGGGAACCGTCGAGGTGAACGGGAAGCCGGCCCATGCGGCCCGCATGGGACGCGAGTACGGCATGGTCTTCCAGGCACCGGTCCTGTTCGAGTGGCGCAGCGTGGAGGACAACGTCAAGCTGCCGCTTGAGCTGCTCGGCATGAGCCGATCCGAACGCGACACGCGGGCGCGGGAGATGCTGGACCTCGTGGAGCTGGGAGACTTCGCGCGTCACCACCCTCACCAGCTCTCGGGCGGCATGCAGCAGCGAGTGGCGATCGCACGGGCGTTGGCCCTGCAGCCCGCCATCCTCCTCATGGACGAGCCCTTCGGCGCGCTCGACGAGATGACCCGCGAGCGCATGAACTCCGAGGTGCTGCGCATCTGGCAGCAGACCGGTACGACCGTCGTGTTCGTGACCCATTCGATTCCCGAGGCGGTCTTCCTGTCGACGCGCGTCGTGGTCATGAGCGCGCGTCCCGGTCGCATCACGACGGTGGTGGACGTGCCGCTCCCCCAGCCGCGCAACGACGAGACGCGCGAGGATGCGCGCTACTTCCGCGTGGTCACCGAGGTGCGCGAGGCGCTACGCGCCGGCGGCGGGCTGGGCGGGGAGCCGGCCCTGGCGTCGGATGAGCGGCTGACGGCCGAGGGCGGCATCGGATGACGGCGGCCGCATCGTCGGTCGGCGTTCCGGTCCCACCCCCGCCGAGGCGAGCGGGCCGCATCGGACGGACCGTCCGTCACTACCTTCCGGCGCTGGCCGTGCTTGTCACGACGATCGGGCTGTGGGAGCTGCTGATTCGGATCTACCAGGTGCGCGCCTTCATTCTTCCGGCGCCATCGGCCATCTGGGCGGCGCTGGTCGACAACTGGGGT
>JBBJNX010000070.1:0-8614 GCA_037721115.1 Candidatus Limnocylindria bacterium | reverse complement strand
CTACCACGTCAGGGTCGGCCGACCGCTCGGGGAGACCCGCTACGACAAGCTGATCGGGGGGGTTACGCGCCCGAAGGTGGTGCGCTGGTGGGCGATGGAGGCCACGAGCGGAGCGTTCACCCCGAACCGTGAGGTCGACGACATGCGGTGGTCGCCCCTGGCGGAGGCGGAGCGACTCGTGACGCGCGACGCCGATCGCGAGCTTCTGCGCCGCTTCGCGGCGTGCCTCGGGTCCGCTGAGCCGGGTGCTGCTCTCGAAGGCTGACACGTCCGGGCGACGGGCGGCGGACAGCGCGAGGACGCACGTCGTTGCGACACGTTGACCATGTGTCTCGCGTCGTGGAACAGTTGCGACGAATAGTTGCGGCGACCTCGGCTGAGCCAATGGTCCGGCCTCAGCCGGCGAGAATACCCTGGCGCTCCACCAGCAGCGCCGCCGCGATATCCCGCATCGAGAGGACCCCCAGCAGCGTTCCGGAGCCGTCCACCACAACGAGGTGTCGGAAGTGTCGCTCGACCATCGTGCGGGTGGCGTCCACGACGTGCCAATCCGGGGTGATCGTGACGGCGTTCGGTGTCATGTACTGCTCGACCGTTGCAGTCATCATGTCGACGCCGTCCGCGACCGCGCGCAGGAGATCCCGCTCGGTGATGATTCCCGGTGGCTGGTCCGCGATAATCACCGTGGCCGATCCGTGGCCGAAGTGGCGCATCCGTTGCGCCGCCTGATCGAGCGTCTCGTTCGGCCTCACGGTGAAGACCGGCCGATCGACGAGGAATCTACCGACCCGCATCGTCACGATCCGTCCCTTCCGAGAGCAGGAGCGCCAAGTCCACTGCTTCCGGAAGCGTTGATACCCGCGTCATGCCTTTACCTCGCTGACGTCCTCAATCTCAAGTCTGATCCCTAGGATCGCGCGCTGACGTTAACGCCCAATCAACGCGCCATGATGTTGCCGTCAACCGAGCCGGATCGATCGCGGCTTTGCGGCCACGTCCCCGCCGCCGACATGCAGCTGGTTCGACGCGGCGGGGGCGCACGATGGTGACTCGGAGGATGGCCCCGATCCGCGCGAGCCGGGGAGCCACCGTCGCATCGGTCACTCCTACGTGTTGAGATCCTCGACCTGGCCGGTCGCCAGGTAGACGACGTCCTCGCCGATGTTCGTGACCCGGTCTCCGAGCCGCTCGAGGTGATGTGCCGCGAAGAGCATGTGCGTCGTCTGGCGCGAGTGCTCCGGGGCCTCCGTGAGGAGCTTCATCGCATCCTCGTACACGCTGCTGTACAGGTCGTCGATCTCGTCGTCACGCTTGCAGACGGCGCGCGCCTTCTCCTCACTGACGTCGACCAGGGCGCGCATCGCGGCATGGAGCTGCTCGCGGCAGATCTGTTCCATGCGCGGGATCTGCTTCAGGATCGGCGTCTCGGGTTCGGAGGCAAGCTGCTGCGCGAGCTTGGCGATGTTCACGGCGTAGTCGCCCATGCGCTCGAGCTCGGCCGAGGCGTGGTAGAGCGCCAGCAGCTCGCGTACGTCGCGCGCCACCGGTCCCTGCGTGGCGATGAGCGTGGTGATCTCGGTGTTGATCTCGCGCTGGAGCTCGTTGACCTTGCTGTCATCCCAGCGCACGCGGTCGGCCAGGTCCGAATCGCGCTGCACGATCGCGCGGCCAGCCTGCTCGAGCGCAAGCTCGACCAGCGCGCCCAGGCGCAGCACATCGTCCTTCACGCCGTTCAGGGCGCGGTCGAAAGTGGCGCGCGGCCCATGCTGCTCGGACGTGTCCGTGGCTCGTTCCATGTATCGGGTCCCTCTCAGCCGAACCGGCCGGTGATGTAGTCCTCGGTGAGCCGATGCGCAGGCCGCGTGAAGAGCTGCTCGGTTGGCGCCATCTCGACGAGGTACCCGGCGCGGTCGTCGCCCATGGTGAGGAAGGCGGTGACGTCACTGACACGCGCTGCCTGCTGCATGTTGTGGGTGACGATCACGATCGTGTAGTTCTCCTTCAGCTCGCGCATGAGCTCCTCGATCTTCAACGTCGCGATCGGGTCGAGCGCCGAGCACGGCTCGTCCATGAGGATCACGTCCGGCTCGACGGCGATCGCCCGCGCGATGCACAGGCGCTGCTGCTGACCCCCCGAGAGCATTGTTCCCGGTTGTTTGAGCTTGTCCTTCACGTCGTCCCAGAGCGCGGCGCGCCGAAGGGACGACTCGACCAGCTCACCCATGTTGCCGCGGTATCCCGCCACCTTCGGCCCGAACGCCACGTTGTCGAAGATGCTCTTCGGAAATGGGTTCGGCTTCTGGAAGACCATGCCGATACGCCGCCGCACCTCGACCGGGTCCACGCCATCGGCATAGAGGTCGACACCGTGGTAGAGGATGCTGCCCTCGATGCGCGCAGTCTCGACCAGGTCATTCATGCGGTTGAGGCTGCGCAGTAGCGTGCTCTTTCCGCAGCCAGATGGACCGATGAGCGCGGTGATTCGGTTCTTCGGCACCTGGAGGCTGACGTCGCGCACGGCGCGGAACGAGCCGTAGAAGCACGACACGCCACCGAGCTCGAAGACGGTCTCGTCCTCCGTGAGCGCCAGTGGCTCGCGCTCAGGGCCAGCGGCGGGCACGATCTGCTCAGACTCGTCGAGCTCGTGCTGCGTGGTCTCCCGCATGGTCCGGCTTTGGACGTCACCATGCACATTCACGGCTTGATTACCACCTTCGCTCGAAGCGGTTCCGCAGATAGATCGCCAGGGCGTTGACCAGCAGCAGGACGACGATGAGCACGACGATCGCCGTCGCGACGTACCGATGCCCGTTTCCTCGTATCGATCGTTGCACCCTTATGGCAGCGCGAGCTGGACAAGATCGATAAAGAAGCTCGGAAAGATCCCCAAGATCACGGACAGCCCTGCGCAGACGAGGATGGGGCCGATGATGAGCGGCGAGTCGCGAACCTGCCGTTGTGGGAGAGCGCTCGTTTCAGCCAGGTGAGGGGCTTCGTCGTCGCCCTGTAGCGGTGAACCGAAGAAGGCAGTGCGAAGAATTCGGAAATAGTAAGCAGCACTCAGGAGCGTGCTGATCGCGAGGACGAAGACGATTGCGAACTTATCGGCTTCAATCGAGCCGGTGATGAGGAACCACTTCGTGATGAAGCCCGCGGTCGGGGGGATGCCGACGATGCTGAGGGCCCCGATCGAAAAAGCAGCCATGGTCCACGGCATCTGCCGGCCAATCCCGGCGAGCTCGGAGATCTTCGTCTTGCGAGTGGCGAGATAGATGGAGCCGACGCAGAAGAACAGGAGGATCTTCGACTCGGCGTGGTTCAGCAGATTCAGAACTCCACCGATCATCCCCGTCGGGCTCAGCAGCACGACGCCCAGGATCATGTAGGCGAGCTGGCTGATGGTGGAGTAGGCAAGGACCCCCTTCAGGCTGTCCAGCCTCAGGGCATTGAGCCCCGCCAGCAGGATCGTGACGGACACGACGATGGTGGTTGCGACATCGAGATGCAGCTGCCGCAGCAGGTCGACGCCGAAGACGTCGAGAATCACGCGGAGGATCAGGAACACGCCCGCATTGACGACAGCGACCGCGTGAAGCAGCGCACTGACCGGCGTCGGAGCGACCATCGCCGCCGGGAGCCAGGCGTGAAATGGCATGAGAGCAGCCTTGGCGCTGCCGGCCAGGAAGAACCCGTAGACCACGACCAGCACGGTGGCGTTGGCGGTAGCGGGAAACACGCCGTTCGGTTGGAAGTCGAAGGTGCCTGACAGGGTGTACGTGACGATGACCGCCGGCAGGAGAAAGATGAACGACGTGCCCAGCTGGTACGAGAGGTACTTCTTCCCTGCTGCGAGTGCTTCGCTTGAGCCTGAGTGCGTTATCAGGGGATACGCCAAGAACGTCAGCAGCTCGTAGAAGATGTACAGCGTGATCAGGTTCGCGGAGAAGGCGACTCCCACGGTGGCCGCCAGGACCAGGGCAAAGAACGCGTAGTAGCGTGTCTGAGAGTGCTCGCGCAGTTGGCGCATGTAGCCGATCGAGTAGATCGTCGTCAAGATCCACAGGAAGGACGCCGTGATGCCGAACAGGAGTCCGAGGGCATCGACCCGGAACGCAATCGCGACCTGAGGCAGGAAGGCCAGGACCGTGAAGTGGAGCGTCTGGCCGCCCAGCACCGCGGGGACCATCGTCAGGACGAGGAGAAACTGGAGCACGGACGCGGCCAGCGAGCACGCTTCTCGGACATTCGGGTTCTGGCGGGTCAAGACGATCAGCGCAGCACCCACGAGCGCCACCACCATGGCCAGGAACGGAATGACCGATTCAGTCTGCATGCTGGACCACCGCCGGCATCGATCCTTGCTCGAGCCGCTCCGCGAGCGCCTGCACCGAGCCCTGAGTAATCGACAGGATCGGATTTGGGAATATGCCGATCGCGAGCACGAGGAATCCCAGCGTCACGGCCACGATCGCTTCGCGCGGGCGGAGATCCTGGAGTTTGCGAACGGCATCGCGCGTCACCGGACCCAGGAAAGCTCGCTCAAAGTAACGCAGGAAGAGAGCCGCGTTCAGGATGACGCCGAGCACGGCGACTGCCGCCACCGTCCAGTTGGCGTCGAAGGCGCCCAGCAGGATCAGGAACTCGCCGGGGAAACCGCTCGTTCCGGGGACGCCGATGAACGCCAGGCCAATGATGAAGAAAAAGGTTGCCATGAGAGGAACGTGCCGGCCGACCCCGCCGAGTGCCGTCAGCTCCGAAGAACCGGTCCGAGCATGGAGGAACCCGGCCATGAAGAGCAGTCCGGTGGTGGCGAGTCCGAGGTTGAGCATCAGCATCACCGCGCCCTGGATGCCCTGCACGTTCAGCGCAAAGAGGCCCAGGACGGCAAGGCCCGCGTGGCCGATGCTGGCGAAGGCCAGGAGTCGGCGCAGGTTGGGTTGAACGAGAGCGATCAGCGCCCCGTACACGACCGCGATCACGCCCAATCCGACCATCAGCCACGCCCACTGGCTGGCTGCCTCGGGCAGCAGCGGCATGACGAAGCGCAGCAGGCCGTACAGACCCAACTTGAGGCCCACCAACATCACGCTCATCCCTACCGGCCCTTCCATGAGTGCTGTCGGCACCCAGGTATGAAAGGGAAACAACGGCGCCTTCACGGCGAATCCGAACGCCAGCAGGAAAAAGATCACAGTCTGCAGCTCGGGCGCGACTGGCACAGTCAAGAGTGACACGAGATCGAATGAGAGAGACCCGGTCGCGTTCTGGTGGTTGATGCCGAGGAGCACGATCCCGACGAGCAGGAGGGTCGACCCCGCCAGCATGTACATGACGTACTTCAGCGCGGCATACCCGCGCTGGTTTCCGATGCCCCAGAGCCGGATCAAGAGGTAGCTGGGCACGAGGATCAGTTCCCAGAACACGAAGAAGAGGAACAGGTCAAGCGAAGCGAAAATGCCGACGGTCGCGGCCTGAAGGACGAACAACGCGCTGAGGTACGGCTTGGAGCGGAAATGTATGTTGCTCCAGGAAGTGAGCATCACCATCAGGGTGAGAAACGCCGATAGCGGGATGAAGAGCACGCTGAGGCCGTCAACCCCGAGGTGATAGCCAACGCCCGCCGCGGGTATCCACTCGGCGCGTTCCACGAACTGGATGTCCGAGACGCCGGGGATGAAGTTGAGAACCATCACGATCGCGAGCAGCAGCTCGAGTGCGCCACCCACGAGCGCCATCCTGCGTGCAACGCGGTCGTCTTCGATCAGGTTCAGGAGTACTGCCCATGCCAGCGGAAAGAAGATCAGTACGCTGAGGATCGGGAATCCGATCTGCTGCGCGGCCGCTACCTCGGTCAGGATCACAGCAGTCCTCTCGATTGTTCACGAGCTTCACGCGCGGCTACGATGGTCATCGCTGACCTCCCCACAGCTGCCAGCCTGAGCCCGTCACATCCCACTGGCCCGTGGAGTCGGCCGCGGAGGCCTGCTCCACCCGAGCCTCGAGCGCCCTGAGGGATCCGTCCATCGTGTTCAGGATCGGAGCGGTGTCGAGGCCGATCCAGAAGACCAACCCAGCCAAGACGATGGCGATCATCCGTTCCCGAAACCCGAGGTCGGGGATCGTTTGCAACTTCTGCGCGACTTGGGGAGTGGCCGGATCACCCAGGAAGGCCCGCTGGAAATAGAGAAGAAAGTACGATGCCGCCAGGAAGACGCCCAAGCCGCTGGCGGCGGCCAGGATCCAGTGGACCTGGAACGTGCCGATCATGACAAGATGCTCGCCGTTGAAGCCGCCGGTCCCGGGCAGGCCAACCCCGGCGATGGCGATGACCAGGAACGCCCCGGTCAGCCATCGGACGGAGTGCACCAGGCCGCCCATCACCGCCAGGTCCACTGGCCCCAGGCGCGTGTGAAGGAATCCGGCGATGAAGAAGAGTCCCGCGCCAACGACCCCCAGGTTGATCATCTGGAGCAGCCCCCCCTGGAACCCCGCAAGGTTGAGCGAGAAGATCCCCAGCACGACGGCACCCATGTGGCTGAGACTGCTGTACGCCAGCAGCCGACGCAGGTTCGTCTGGATGAGAGCGATGAGCCCTCCATAGACCATGCCGGCCACGCCGAGCGCGGCCATCAACCAGAACCATTCGATGGCCGCCTCGGGCACAAGGGGGACCACGAAGCGCATCAGGCCGTAGGTTCCGAGCTTGATGCCGACCAGGAAGACGCTCATCCCCACGACCGGACCCTCTTCCAGCACCTTGGGCATCCAGGTGTGAAACGGGAAGATGGGCGCTTTGACGGCGAACCCGAAGAACATCAGGAAGAAGATCACCGATTGCAGCTCGACGGGCACCGGCACATTCAACAGCTGCAGGAAGTCGAAGGACACGCTGCCGGTCTCCCGACCGGCATTCAGGCCGAGCCGCACGATGCCGCCCAGCATGAGCGCCGAGCCCGTCAGCATGAACGCCACATACTCGCGGGCCGCTCGGTTGCGCCGCTCGCCGGTACCCCAGCGCGTGATGAGGAAATAGCTCGGCACCAGCTCGAGCACGAAGAACAGCCAGAACAGGATCATGTCGAGCGAGACGAAGGCGCCGATCAGCGTCGCCTCGAGCGCGAGCGTGGCCAGCATGTAATGGCGGGTGTCCGCCTTGGTGGCGTACTCCGCATACACGATGACCAGCACCGTGAGCAGGGCAGTCAACGGGAGGAAGAGCACGCTGATTCCGTCCACGCCGAGGTGGTAGCTGACGCCGACGAACGGAATCGGGCCGATGCGCTCGACGAACTGCATGTCCGCGACATCGCGGATGAGGAGCACGGCCACCGCGACGGCGAGGAGCAGCACCAGGACCGATCCAGCCAGCGCCACCATGTAGGCGCGGCGTTCATCTCGCACAAAATGGAGCGTGACCCCGACGGCGAGAGGGAGGAGGAGCAACACGCTCAGAATCGGAAACCCGACCTGTTGTGCTGCGGAGATCTCGGGCAGGATCACAGGGCGTTAACCAGCACGCCGATGAGCGACAACAGGAGAATCGAGCCGATGACGGCGGGCCGGCCGAGGATCGCCTCCGTTCTGGTCAGGACGCGGCCAAGCCCGTGGCTCGCCCGCGGCACACCCACGTGGATACCGGTCTGGAAGATGCGCCCCTCGGCCTGTGCGGAGATTCGGGCTGTCGCCTCGCCCAGCCACACGGTCACTCGCTCGGCACGGTCAATGACACCCCGCTCGATCGAGGTGGCAACGGCCGCGATCAGCGCGGTCAGCCAGCCGATGGCGCCGCTCGCCCGCCCGATGCCTTCGCGCTCTACCCAGCCCGAGACGTTGCCGCTCACCCCGGTCAGCCGTCCGAGCACTCCGCCAGCGCTGGCGCCGCCCGCCACGGCCACTCGGCCCTCTCGCTCCTTCTCCCTGTCCTCGGTCTCAACCTTCCAGGCCGAGGCGGGGGTTGTCAGCGCGCTCGCGCGGCGCTGCTCCTCCCAAATGACCGCGGCTGAGGGGATCAGTGGCTCCGCCGTGGGAAGGCCGGTCGCCCTGTCGATCAGTCCGGTATCCAGTCGGTCCAACAGATGCCCGAGTCTGATCGTTGGCCGAATCACCGCGAGGCCATAGAGCTCATCGAGCCAGAAACGATTGACGGCCAGGTTGTACAGGCCACGTAACCTGAAGAGAAGCTGCCCCGGTCGCTCCGGCCGGAACCTATCGAAGACGAGCGGGGTGAACCAGCCGGCGACCAGGATCAGGATCATCATGCCCATCAGAGTGACCGCGAGGATCGGGTTGGCGAGCGGCAACCCCGGTTCCGCGGCGACAGCGGGTATCACCAGCCGCTCGAACCAGGTCCCATCAAGCCCGCCCGGCAGCACCCCAAGGCCGTAGCCGAGGAGCACGATGGCGGCGAGGGCCAAGAGTGGCTTGCCAACCACCCACGAGGACCGGCGGCGGTTCTTCCCCGAGTCGCTGTGGGGATCGTCAAATGCCACCTGGACCAGGCGCCAGGTGGTGAATGCGGCGGAGAACGCCGCCAGCGCACCGAGCGCCAGCAGGATCGGTAAGCCGCTGCCGATCGCATCGCCGAGAGCCTCGAATCGCCACCACCCGACGAGGA
>JBBJNX010000069.1:0-8632 GCA_037721115.1 Candidatus Limnocylindria bacterium | reverse complement strand
ACGATCGGCTCCGGCTCGGCCTCGAACTCGATCTCCGCAACGATCGGCTCCGGCTCGGCTTCATACGCAAATGGCGCCCACTCGAGGGGGAATGCCTCCGCGGCAGGCCAGGGCTCGGCTGGATTTGCGTTCGGCGCGGCAGGATCCGTTGCGAGGTCGGAGGATGGCCAGGCCTCGAGCGCGAGCGGGCTGACGAGAGCTTCGTCGGCGAGCGCGGTCTGCAGGTCAGCGACCGGCGCGGCCGCCACCGCGGATGCGGCCAGGCGCTCGGCAAGGTCATCGGTGCCCGGGATCGGCGCGCAACTACGGCAGCGCCCGGCATCATCGTTCCAGCAGTTGATGCACGTGTACTGCCGGCAGTCGATGCAGAAGTTGAATGACTCGTGGAATGCCTCGAGCTGCGCGGAGGCGAGGTTGTCCTCCTCCGAGCGCATCGAGTCGCCCATGGCGTCCGACAGTGCGTCCTGGCTGGTCAGATAGTTCCGCAGCCCGCCGATGAACCCCCGCGTCTTGCGCAGCGGGTTCAGCCGCGTCGGCGCCTGGAATTCATAGCGCGTCCCGCAGCGTTCGCAGAAGGATTCGGTGAGCGTCTCAGCCAACGGTGATGCGTTTCTCTCCGGACACGGCAGCGATCAGGGGCTCCGAAGTATAGCCACGCGGTTTCGCCGAAACCCATGGGCGCATTCGTACCGAGCGAGCGGCCGTTCGTACTCCGCGTGCTAGGATCGGCCGCGATGGGCATTCTCTCGCGCGTCGAGTCCTTCCTCGAGCGCTTCCTTGAAGCCCCGGCCGGGCGGCTCGGTGCGTCGATCCAGCCGGTGAGCCTGGCCAAGCGCATCGAGCGCGCGATGGATACCAACAAGACGTATCGCGACTCGGGCGTGATCGTTCCGAATCGGTACGACCTGCACCTTCATCCATCCGATTTTGCGGCGTTTGCGTCATACCGGAGCTCGCTCGAGGACGACCTCGCCCACGGCGTGCTCGCGCGCGTGCGACACGAGCGCTACACGCTGGTGGCGCGCCCGCGCGTGGACATCATCTCGGACCCCGGGACGCGTCGTGGGGAGATCCGCGTGGCCGCCAACGTGGTTGACGAGCGAGGTGAGCGGGTGCCGGAGGCAACGCCGATGCCAGTCAACTCGGACACCGTCGTCTTCGACCGCCCGAACGCGGCGGGATCGCCGGAGTCCGCACGGCGGGCATACCTGCTGGTGAGCACGCGCGGCAGTCGCGCCGTGCAATTCGATCTGGGTGGTCCGCTCATCGGCCTTGGACGGGCCAGTGACAACGACGTCATCGTGGACGACCCGATGGTGAGCCGCCATCACTGTCAGCTCAAGCTCCAGCGTGGCGCATACAGCTTCGCCGATCTGGGCAGCCGCAACGGGTCCATGGTCAACGGACAGCCGGTCAGCCAGATTGCGCTTGGGCCGGCGATCTCATCAGGATCGGCGATACCGAGATCGAGTTCCAGGTGCGCGCTTGACCGGGGAGATCCTTCGCGTTCTGCTCCTGGGACTGCAGCTTGGATTCGTGGCTCTGCTCTACCTGGTGCTGATGCGCTTCGCACGGTCGCTGCTGCGAGACCTGCGCAGCGCCGAAGAAGCTCAGATGTCCTCGCGCTCCGGGATCGGCCGTCTCTCGGTGCTCGAGTCGCCTGCCGACGAACCGCCGAACGGGACCACGATTGCCCTGGGGCCGATCAATTCAATCGGGCGTAACGTCAACAACACGATCTTCGTCGAGGACGACTTCGTCAGCGCCAACCACGCCATGCTCACGTTCCGTGGCCGCAGCTGGTTCGTCGAGGACCAGGGGAGCACCAACGGGACGTACGTGAATGGGCATCGCATTGATCGGCCGGTCGCGCTGAGCTTTGGTGATGAGCTGTCGATCGGGCGAGTCCGCATGCGTCTCGATCGGTGATCGGTTCCCGATCGCGGATCGCCTGGCGCGGCGCGGAGTTCCGCCTCCTCCTCCCGATCCTCCTGCTGGTGCCCTTCGGGTTTCTGATCACCAATGTCGCGCTGTCCGGAGCGCCCGAGGTCGGGGACCTCACGCTCGCGGTCGGGTACGTTGCGCTCTTTGCCGGCGCTCATCTGCTCCTGGTCGCCTTCGGCCACCGTGGCGATCAGCTCATCCTTCCGGCCGTCGGCGCCATGGGCGGTATCGGCATGATCATGCTCAATCGACTGCCGCAGGACTTGGCTGGGACGAGCGCGTTCGGCCTGGAGCTCGGCATGGCGGGCACCCAGCTGCTCTGGTTCGGCGTCGGGATCCTTGCGATGCTGGCGATCGCCGTCGGCCTGCGCGATGACGGCATCCTGCGTCACTACAAGTACTCGTGGGCCGCCGTCGGGATCGCCCTCCTGGCCGCAACCCTCGTGTTCGGATACGAGGTCAATGGGGCGCGGCTCTGGATCGACCTCGGTCCCGTCAGCGTGCAGCCCGGCGAGCTGCTCAAGATCGTGCTCGTCATCTTCATCGCTGGATACCTGGCCGAGACCCGCACCCTGCTGACGAGCGCGAGCGTCCGAATCGGCTTCCTCAGCATCCCGCCGCTGCCGTACTTCCTCCCCATGCTCGCCCTGTTCGGCGTGGTGATGCTGATCGTGGTGCGCCTGAACGACCTTGGCACCGCGCTGCTCTTCTTCGGCATCTTCCTGACCATGCTGTTCGTGGCAACCGGGCGACGGAGCCACGTCCTCATCGGCCTGGTGTTGTTCGTCGCGGGATCCTTCGTGGCGTATCGGCTGTTCGGTCATGTCCAGTCGCGCGTCGACATCTGGCTCGATCCATTCGCCGATCCGCTTGGTGCGGGCTTCCAGCCGGTGCGCGCCCTGTACGCGCTCGGCCGCGGCGGCATCTTCGGGGAGGGACTGGGACAGGGACTCGTCACACTCGGCGGCAACCTCACGATCCCCTACGTGCACACCGATTTCATCTTCACCGCGGTCGCGGAAGAGCTGGGCCTGCTCGGCGCATTCCCCCTGCTCGGATTCGCGATGGTCCTCGTGTTCCGTGGGCTGCGGATCGCGGCGCTGGCACGCGACGACTTCGGGGCGCTGCTGGCGGTTGGCGTGACGACCAGCCTGGGGCTCCAGACGCTCATCATCATCGGCGGCAACACCAAGCTGATCCCGCTCACCGGCATCACCCTGCCCTTCGTCAGCTACGGTGGCTCGAGCGTCCTGGCCAGCTTCATCATGATCGGGCTGCTGCTGGCGGTCAGCCACCGGAGCGGGACCGCGGATCGAGCGCCCGGATCGTGATCGCGACCAATGTCCGGCGCCTCGGCGTGTACCTGATGCTCGCCTTCGCGATCGTGTCCGGCAGCATCACCTGGTGGCAGGTGGTCGAGGCCCAGAACCTCTCCACGCGGTCCGACAACCCGGAGGTGATCGCGGCCCGCCGTAGCCTGCTGCGCGGCACGATCTTCGACGCCGAAGGGCAGGTGCTCGCGACGTCGGCGCTGATCGACGGCCTGAGCCGCCGCACCTACACCGACCCTGCCATGACCCATGTCATCGGCTACTCGAGCCTTCGATTCGGGAGCACCGGCCTCGAGCGGACCTTCGAGGACATCCTGGTCGGCCAGACGGATCCGAACCCGATCCGCGACCTCGTCAGCGACGTGCTCGCCCGGCAGCCGGAGCCTCGTGACCTCACGCTCACGATCGATCGGCGACTCCAGGATTTTGCCGCCGAACAGCTCGGCAGCGATGCTGGCGCGGTGGTGGCGCTCGATCCGCGCACGGGCGCGGTGCTGGCGATGGTCTCCACGCCAACCTTCGATGCCACCCCGATCTCGGGTGACCCGGACGGGGCGCAGGAGCCGATGGACGCGCTGCGCAACAATCCCGCGGAGCCGCTCCTCGCTCGCGCTCGTCAGGGACTGTACGTACCAGGTTCGATCATGAAGGTGTTCACCGCCGCGGCGGCGCTCGATGCCGGCGTGATCGACCCGGACACCACGTTCCCCGATCAGCCGCGGGAGGAGTCCGAGGGGTTCGTGGTCGACGGGTTCACCATCCGCGAGCACGACCTGGGCGGCATCGAGCCGGATCTTTGGCCGCTCTCCGAGGCGCTCCAGGTTTCCAGCAACGTCTTTTTCGCGCACGTCGGCCTGGAGCTCGGCGCGGAGGGATTCCTGGACTACGCGCGACGCTTCGGTTTCTGCGACTCGATCCGGATTGGGTCTCCCGAGCGCGGACTCCAGGTCGCTCCCAGCCTGGTGAGCGGCTCCCTCGACGGCGACTGCGGGCCGTTCGGCGGAGAGGTCGATCTTGCGAGCGCCTCCTTCGGCCAGGGACAGGTGGTCGTCACCCCGGTCCAGATGGCGCTGCTGGCGGCGGCGATCGCCGGCGACGGCGTGATGCTCGAACCGTACGTCGTGCGCGACGTGCGTGCGCATGCCCAGGGCGACGTGCCCACCGATGAGGTCCTCGATACCTTCGGATCAGGCGGCGGAACCCGCGTCGTGAGCGCCGAAGCCGCCGCCCAGACGCGAGCTGCGATGGTCGACGCGGTCAACGGGGAGCTCGGCCGTCGGTATGCCGGGCAGGGTGATGTGACGCTGTATGGCATCAGCAACGAGCGGTCGGCCGGCAAGACCGGGACGGCAGAGCTCGGCGGCGAGCAGGCGCCCCACTCCTGGTTCATCGGCTTCGCTCCCGCACAGGCCGACGCTACGTCGCGCATCGCCGTCGCGGTCCTGGTCGAGAGTGGCGGATCCGGCTCAGACGGCGCGGCACCAATTGCGGGCCGGGTGATGGCTGAGTGGCTGCGCCTGTCCGGGGGCGAGTGAACCGCTCGCGGCCGTTGGAGAGTATTGTCTTGCACAGGACTGGCCTGGATCGTTTGGCGGCCATGGCCCGGATAGGGGAGACACACAGACTGTGAAGAGCGTCCAGGAACCGGCTGAGCGGGTGGTCGCAAGCGTCGAACGGGTGATCATCGGCAAGCACGTGGAGGTCCGGACCGCACTGGTCGCGCTGCTCTGCCAGGGCCACATCCTGATCGAGGACGTGCCGGGCGTCGGCAAGACGATGCTTGCCAAGGCGCTCAGCCAGAGCATCGGCTGCTCCTTCCGTCGCATCCAGTTCACGCCGGACCTGCTGCCGTCCGACGTCACCGGACTGTCGATCTTCAACCAGAAGACCGCCGAATTCGAATTCCGCCCTGGACCGATCATGGCGCAGGTCGTTCTGGCCGATGAGATCAATCGCGCGACACCGAAGACGCAGAGCGCGCTGCTCGAGTGCATGGAGGAGCGCCAGGCCACCATCGATGGCGTCACTCATCAGATGCCCTCGCCGTTCCTGGTGATCGCGACGCAGAACCCGATCGAGTACGAGGGCACCTTCGCGCTCCCGGAGGCGCAGCTCGACCGATTCATGCTCCGTCTGCGACTGGGCTATCCCTCGGCGACAGAGGAGATCGTCATCCTCGACGAGCAGAAGCGGAGGCATCCCCTCGGGGAGGTGGAGCAGGTACTGGGGCTCGATGAGCTGCGCGAGATGCAGTCCAGTATCAAGGAGGTCTACGTCGACCAGGCGGTGGCCGAATACATCGTGCGACTGGTGCACGCGACGCGGGAGCATCCAGATGTCTACCTCGGCGCCTCGCCGCGCGGCTCGCTAAACCTCTACCGTGCCACGCAGGCCCACGCCGCCCTCAACGGCCGCGATTACGTCATCCCCGACGACGTCAAGCAGCTGGCGGTGGCGATCCTGGCGCATCGGTTGATCGTCAAGAGCCAGGCATCGTTGCGCGAGGTTGATCCGGAGCAGATCGTGCGCGAGATCCTGGCCTCGGTGCCGGTGGCCGATGCTGCCGCGGCGGCGGAGACCGGGCGCAGCCGGATCTCCTGATCGCGCCATGAGGCTCTTCAGCCGCCACCTCCGTCTCCTCTTTCTGGGTACCGCGCTGGTCGTCGCCGCCTTCAGCACCGGGATCGACTTTCTCTTCTTCCTCACGTACCTGATGGCCGCCATCGGCATCGGATCATGGCTCTACGCCCGGCGCGGCCTACGCGATGTGCGAGCCGATTACCGAGTCCTGAACCCCCGCACCCACGTGGGCGAGGTGCTCCAGGCCATCTACCGGGTCGAGAACCAGGATCGATGGGGGAAACCGTGGATCGAGTGCTGGAACGAGTCGAGCCTGCCGAACAGTCTCCCCGGCCGAGTGCTCGGCATTCCCGCGCGCAGCACTCGCCAGTGGCTGGCCAAGGTGACCCTCACTCGACGAGGCAGTTTTCGCCTCGGCGCACTGCGGGTCCGGACCGGTGACCCGTTCGGCCTGTTCACCACTGAGATGACGGTCGGCGCCGCGACCAGCGTCGTCGTCTTTCCTGAGGTTGTCCCGCTCCCGCACTGGCGTCTGCCGCCGTCGCCGGTCGACGGCACAACGCCGATGCGGCGACGCTACGAGGCCGCAACGCCGCTGGTGAGCGGCGTGCGCCCCTACGTCCACGGCGACGCCATCAATCGCATTCACTGGCTGTCGAGCGCGCGCCACGGGGAACTGCATGTCAAGGAGTTCGATCTCGAGCAGGCTGCAGACCTGTGGATCGTGCTCGATCTCGACCGGCGCGTGCACGCCGGGATCGGCACCGATGCATCAGTCGAGACGGCCGTGACGATCGCGGCCTCCGTTGCGCTGCGCACGCTGGGAGACAATCGGGCGGTGGCCATGACGGCGTCGGCGCGGAGGATCCAGGTTCACCAGCCGGACCGTGGACCGCGCGTGGAGCAGAAGCTGCTGCACCTGCTCGCCAACGTGCAGGCGGATGGCTCGGACCCCCTCGCCGAGGTGATCACGGCCACGCTGCCACAGCTTCGCCGCGGCATGACGCTCTGCCTGGTGACCGGGTCGACGGAACGAGCGTGGGTGCGTGGGCTGTCAGCCCTGCGACGTCGGGGCGTCGCGGCGCTGGTGATCCTGCTTGACCGAGCGTCGTTCATTGGCGTCGAGCCGGACGACCATTCTCGCGCCGAGCTTGCGGCGGTACGCCATGCACTGGCGGAGTACGACATCGAGCACCGCCTCGTGCAGCATGGGGAAGATATTGCCGAGGCCATCGGTGGTCGGGCGCGGTCCCGTGCCTGACCTGCGCGAACGAATCCTCTACCCGCGTGCCGGCTGGCTCAGCCTGGGCCTGCTGGTCGTCATGGGGCTCGCCCTGGCATGGGCAATCCAGGGTCCGAATTGGCTCGATCAGCTCGAGTTCCTGCCGCCGACCGCGTTCTGGGCGATCATCGCCGGCGCGCTGTTGGGAGTCCTGCCGTGGAGCGTGGTGATCACGCTGCCGCTCGGTGCCTTGATGGGCGCGACCGTCGTGCTCTGGGCGATCGGCGGCGAATATCACGCGGCGCTGGGGCAGGTCGGTCGTGTGGAGGCGCTGCGTGATGATGTCGCCGGCTGGACGATCACGGTGCTGCAGACGGGATATCCATCACAGCTCTCGCCGTACGCCATCGGCATCGGCATCCTGCTGTGGACGACCGCGTTCATGGCGGCCTATGCGGTGTACCGCCACAACCGCGTGATCGATGCCATCCTGCTGCTGGGCACAGCCATGATCGTGAACCTGTCGGCGACGTTCACCGATCTGTTCGGCCATCTGCTCCTTTTCGTCATCGCGGCACTGCTCCTCTGGCTGCGAGCCGCGCTCGTTCAGCGACAGGACGGTTGGCAGCGCCGGCGCGTGAACGAGAACCTGGAGGTGCCCGCCGCCATCATGCGGTCGGGGATCGTGTTCGCCGGCGCCAGCGTGGCGCTCGCCTGGGTCCTGACCAGCGTGGCCGTCGCCGCCCCGCTGACGAGCGCCTGGCGCAGCTTCGACGGAGCGTGGACCGGCGTTCGCGACCAATTCGAGGGGGCATTCGGCTCGCTCACCAACCCGAACTCGCGGATCACCGGGAGCACGTTCGGGGCAAGCTTCACGGTCCAGGGCGAGTGGGTCAGCAACGACGAGGTGGCGCTCACCGTCGCCGCGCCGCGGCCGCTCTACCTGCGAACCGCGACGTACGACACCTACACCGGCCGCGGCTGGGAGCGCAGCGACGGCACGACGCGACAGGTCGCGTCGGGTGAGGCGCTCTTCGACGGGCCGACGCCGGAGCGTCCGAGCGAGGCATACGAGACCGAGACGATCACCGTGAGCATGGCGCAGACGCTCGGGCGCAACCTGTTCACCGCCGGATCGCCGCTCGAGATCTATGCGCCCATCGTCATTCACCAGTCCGGCGGACAGCCGGTGCTCGGCGGCGTCGAGGCGGCGAACCCCATCGGGCCTGGGGAAGGCTATCAGCTCTCCGTCGCCCTCAGCGAAGCCAACAAGGCCGAGCTCGGGGCGGCGGGCACCGACTACCCGTCCGTGGTGCGTGACCTCTATCTCGACGACTCCACGGTGACCGAGCGGGTGCGAAACCTGGCACGCGAGGTGACTGCGGATGCAACTAATTCGTACGAGCGAGCCGAGGCGCTCGCCGCATATCTCCAGCGTGACCCGAGCTTCACCTACGAGACGGTCGCGCCGATACCGCAGAACGGCGAGGACCTGGTCGACTTCTTCCTGTTCGATGAGGTCGGCGGGCGGCAGGGCTACTGCCCGTACTACGCC
>JBBJNX010000068.1:0-8668 GCA_037721115.1 Candidatus Limnocylindria bacterium | reverse complement strand
GGTGGGCCAGGAGTGCCGGGGTGCTGCTCGCATCGGTCCTGGCTGCAGGCTTGTTCGGGTTGGCCGCGGCCGCCATGTCGTCCGCGGCGCGAGAGGCCGGCTACACGCTGCCGCTCGTCGGCGCAGCGTTGGTTGCAACGGCCGGGACGGTCGGGTACGCGCTCGTCGCGGCACGGCTTGCACGCGAGCTGGGGTCCGAATCGGCCTCCTGATGGCTCCGGCGGGCTATGCTATGCTCCGCCACCGTCACTCTCCGCGGGCCCGTGGTGTAGTGGCCAAACATGCCAGCCTGTCACGCTGGAGATCGCCGGTTCGAATCCGGTCGGGCCCGCCACCAAGCGCTCGCTCGCTCAATCACCCTGTGTGGCGGTGGCCCGGGTCCCCTGCAAGACTTCACCTATCGCGGCTGGGTTGGCCGGGCCTTTGCAAACCTCCAGCTCCGACCCTCGAGGTCTAGAGCGACGTATGACTCGAAGCCGTGGGTTGTGATGCCCTCAACGATGGTGGCGCCGTTGTCCCGGGCACGGGCGAGGTGCGCCGCGAGGTCATCGACGAAGACCCACGGCACGTGCGTCAGCTGGCGGTGATCAAGCGGGCCGTTCATTCTCTCGATCATGAGCGAGCAGTTGCCGACGTGGAACTCGATCCACTGGTCCTCTGCGCCGACTTCGGGAGCCACGTTCTCTCCCCTGGGCAGCGCACTGGGTGACTCGAAGCCGAACGCGGCGGCCAGCCAGCGAGCGGCAGTGGCGGGTCGCGCGTAGTGCAGGGTGAGGGCGAAGCGAGCGAGGTCGTGGAGCTGGTGAGGACTGGTGTCGCGTCTGGCGACCCACGCCCCGAACCACTGGGGCGCCACGCGGATGAACGAAGTGCCGCCCCTGTCCGAGCCGCCTACGGGGATGGTCGCCTCGAGGTGGACGATGGTGCCGTTGTCCGTCGGATCGAATCGCACGTCGATCCTCACGTCGTCAAGCGCGCTCTGCCAGGCGAGATGCTTGCCCGGCTCCCAGACCGTGATGCGGGCGAGCTCGAGCCCCTCGCCGCTGTCTCGGTCATAGACCTCGAGCAGCCTGCCACCGACGCCCGGCTCACAGCGCATCGCCACGAGCTTGCCGGCGCCGTAGCTGTTGATCGGCCCGCGGACCCACCACAGGTCGAGCTCTTCGGTGAATGCGGTGAATGCGGTCAAAGGGTCGACATGTACCTCGACCTCGGACGACCGGGACTGCGTGTCACTCATGTCTTGCCTTTCCGTTCGATGTGCCGCTTGAACGAAGCAAGCTGCTCGTCTCCGTGTGCCTGGAGCTGGTCGAGCCACGCCTGCACCGCCACGATCGACTCCGGACGGAGCCGGAAGAATCGGGCGCGGGCGTCCTGGGCCGGTCGTTCATCGGCGACGATTCCCGCGGTGAGCAGCACGCGCAAGTGTCGGCTCATCGTCGGCGCCGAGGTGCCCGCTGCCGACGCCAGCACGCCGGCGCGGCGCGGGCCATCCCTGAGAAGCTGCACCACCTGCTGACGGGTCGGGTCGGCCAACGCCCCGAACCGCGAGGATAGGTTTCCTGTCGTCACACGGACAATAGTTGTGGCAAGCTACAATGGTTGTCAAGCGCGAACGTTAGAAGGCAGTTCCGGGACCCGCGGCCGCTGGGCGCGGTCGTTGACGCCTCAAGCTGGCCAAGGTTGACAAGCCTTCGCCACCGACCTACCGTATTCAACATGTCCGTTGAGCAACGTCTCGGTTTAGGACGCGAACGAAGAAGCGAGGCCATGGACGAGGAGCTGTTGGATCGGGCGTTCGCCGCTCTCGCCGATCCGGTGCGACGTACGATCGTCGCCAGGCTCAGCCGCAACTCCGGCACGGTCAACGAGCTCGCCGCGCTCTTCCCGATCACCACCCAGGCTGTGTCCCGTCATGTCGGAGTGCTCGAACACTCCGGCCTGGTGACGCGCACGCGCGACGCCCAGCGCCGGCCGGTGCACCTCAACCCGGCGGCCCTGGAGTCACTGACCGCATGGCTGGACCGATACCGTCTCGACCACGAGCGCCGATTCCGCGCCTTGGACGCAGTGCTCGTGCGGACGAACCGATCACGAAGGAAACGCAGAGCATCAACGAAAGGAAAGTCATGAACAACCAACTCATCATCGAAGCACCCGAAGGGCTGCCGTTCCTGGACTACTCGCGAGAGTTCGACGCGCCGGTGAGCGCGCTCTTTCGCGCCTACACCGATCGGGAGGTCTTCGAGCTGTGGTTCGGCCCGGAGGGGATGCCTTTGGCAGTCCACCGATTCGACCCCCAAACCGGTGGTGGCTTCCGCTACGTCGTGCGCGGTCCCGACCAGGAGTGGGGATTCCACGGCGTGTATCACGAGATCCTTACTGACGAAATGATCATCCAGACGTATCAGTTCGAGCAGGATCCGGCCGGCGGAGTCTCGCTCGAGTTCCAGCGGTTCGAGGAACTGCCGGACGGTCGCAGCCGTATTTCGGTGCACAGTATCAGTCCATCGGTCGCATCCCGCGACGCACTGGACGGCATGCGCGAGGGCATCAAGAACGACTTCGACGCGTTGGAAAAGGTGCTCGCACGGGAAATTCCGGTCGAGGCCTGATCAGCGCCCGGATCCGATGGAGGTGACGCGTCTGCGTTCGAAGTCTGCCGGGCGGTCCCGGCGGCGCACCCTGCTGCTGAGGAAGGCGGGGATCCGAAAGCAACCCTCGATCCGGGGGGCAGCTTCCCTGTCGATGCTGCAACCGTGTTTTTCGGTTGACGGCGAAGCTCCCGCCGGGCAGGCCCTTGCGTAGGTTGCGTAGATTGCGTAGCATCCTGAATTGATGGACGCCGATTTTCTTCCCGCCAGTCGCCAACAGGTTCGCGATCTGACCGATGCATTGCGTCGTCAGCCGAGTTCATTCATCCAGGCGCTGATGGCTGCGGTGCGCGCGGAGCGGCATGGCGATCGTGACCTCGACCTCGACGTCTGGGGTGCCAAACCATCCCCGAGCCAGGTGCGCGATGCCGCCGCCCTGAACCTCTCGACTGCCGTCGCTGAACGACGAAGGGTGCTTGAAGATTCTGTCAGCCGCCGGGAGGCCGCTAGCGCACTGGGAAAGAGCGACCAGGCGGTCAGCGGCATGCTCGAGCGCCAAGCGCTGCTGGGGCTCAAGGTCGGCCGTGAGTGGCGAATCCCGGGATGGCAGATGGCTCCAGAGCTGCCCACGGGAATCCTGCCCGGCCTGCGCGAGCTGGCGACGGCCCATGTCGACGGCGTGGTCTCGCTATCGGAATGGGTGTGGCGCCCGAACCCGGACCTCGATGGCTTGACACCACGTGACGCGCTGCTTCGCGGTGCGGTCGCCGAGGTCGTTGCCGCCGCACGTAGCGGATAGCTCGCCGGTTGGTCACTCATCTCGCGGCGCCCGAGCGGCCGCTGTCGGGTGGTCGGTGGTGGCGCTGGGACGGCAGGCGCCCGTGGTTCCGCGTCTATCACGCCGGACCGGATCGCCCGGCTACGGCTCGCCGGCGCTTCGGCCCAATCGAGCGCTTCGACCCCCACACCCCGCCGTTCACGGATCCGGCCGAATGCCCGGCCGGGCGTTCCGTCATCTATCTCGGTGACTCCCTGCGCACAGCGGCAGCGGAGGTATTTGGCGCGCACCGGCTGGCGCAGGTATGCCCGCGCTACCGGGTCGCCGCGCTCGTGCCAGGCGACGAGCTGATCGTGCAGAACCTGCGTGGCTCCGGAGCGATGATGATCGGCGGATTGCCGGCGATGAACGTCGGCGACATCGCCCGTCACGAGACACAGGCATGGGCCCGCGCCATCCATGAAGACCGTCCGGCGCATCCACGTGTGTGTGGCGTGCGCTATACCTCGGCGTATGCCGGCGGCATCTCGCTTGCGCTGTGGGATACGGCACCGGAGATCCACATCGCCCGAGTCGATGGACAGGCCCAGGATTTCGCGCTGGCCGATCCGCCGCTCTACGTCCGATTGCTCACCGTGGTGGTGCCACTCCGGATCGAGGTGCGGGCCGTCACTTCCGATGAGTGCGCACGGTGCGCTGGCAGCGTTGGCACGGGCCGTGCGTAGTGAATGCGCTTACCAATACGCAAACGAGGAACACCAAATGTTCGGACTCGGGATCATCGGCACCATCATCTTGATCATCATCGTCCTGTGGCTGCTTGGCGTCATCGGCTGACGTGGAGTCTTCTGTCGGCGGACGTTAACCGCCTCGTCCCTCGGCCGCATCGGTCACGGCATCCTTCGTTGCCTTCTGGCTGGCCGTCTCCTTGCGTTCCTGGCTTCGCGAGTCGCGATGGCGAGTCATCGCCTCGCAGGCCTCGTCGATGTCCGAGGTGATGGTGAGCAGATCGAGGTCCTCGGGGCTGACCTTCTCCTCGTAGAGCGGCTTGTCACGAATCCATTGCATCATCCCCTCCCAGTAGTCCTTGCCGTACAGGACGACGGGAAAGTGCTGCACCTTGCCGGTCTGGATCAGGGTCAGCGCCTCGAACAGCTCGTCGAGCGTCCCGAAGCCGCCGGGAAAGATCACGAACCCCTCCGCGTACTTCACGAACATGACCTTGCGCACGAAGAAGTAGCGGAACTCCATGCCGAGATCGACGTATTCGTTCAGGCCCTGCTCGAATGGCAGCTCGATGTTCGCGCCGATGGAGACGCCCCCGGCGTCTCGCGCGCCCCGGTTGGCCGCCTCCATGATCCCCGGACCGCCACCGGTGATGATCGCGAATCCCTGGTTGACGAGCGCCGATGCCAAGCGCCGCGCCGCGCCGTAGTAGCGATTGCGACGCCCGACCCGAGCCGACCCGAAGATGCTGATGGCCGGACCGACTTTCGCCAGCGCGTCGAAACCCTCGACGAACTCGCTCATGATCCGCAGGGTGCGCCAGGCATCGGTCTCCTGGGAGTCAGCCTCCGGCTGCTGCGAGCGAAGCAGCTTCTGATCCTCCGTACCCCCGTCACCATGCGCCTTGCCGCGCACGACGACTGCCCCTCGACGGTGATCCGGTTCCTTCTTTTTGCGGGGCATCGATACCTCTCACGCTCGACAGGGACGCAATCGGATGCTAGGGTGGCCGTTCGCCGGCGGGTCTCCTGCATCGCAGGGTACATGCCGGCCGAACCACGTATTGGATGAATTCTATTGCCGGATCTTCTCAGACGGATTCTCGTTCTTACTGCCATCAGCATGGCAGGGGTGGCCCTGCTGGCCCCGCTGGCTGCGAGATCGGCGACACCGGTTCCGCTCGACATCGCCGAGGGCCTGCTTCCGGTTGCTGATGCGCCACTGCTTGTCGCCACGCGAGGCGGGCTGTCCGGGCGAGAGCGATCCCTGATCGCGACCACGAATGACCGATCTGTCGCCGAGCAGCTCAATGCCGCGATCATTCCGACGCCGGCAACGGCGCAGATGGAGGCGACGCTTCGCATCGTTCCGACGCCGGTTCCCACCCCGGTTGCGACGCCAGTCCCCACCCCGGGTACCCCCCCCGGGCCCGCCCCACGGCCCCCCCCCGGCCCCCACCCCCAGCCCAACCCCGTCCCCCACCCCGGTCGCGACGCCAGTTCCCACCCCGGTTTCCACCCCGGTCCCGACGCCAGTCCCCACCCCGGCCCCCCCGGCGGCTCCAGCGCCCGCCGCACCCGCGCCGCAGCGCGTCGTCACCTACGACGGCGATAGCGTGTGGGACGATCTGGCGCGCTGCGAATCGGGCGGCAACTGGGCGATCAACACCGGCAACGGGTATTACGGCGGCCTCCAGTTCAGTGTTCCCACCTGGGAGGGCTACGGTGGCGCCGAGTTCGCGGCCTACCCGCATGAAGCGTCCCGAGAGGAACAGATCGCGGTGGCCGAACGCCTTCGTGCTGCGCGCGGCTATGGGCCCTGGCCGTCATGTCGCCTGAAGCTGGGCCTACCCTAGAGTCCTGCCTGACTCGGCACGCGGCTATCATCGGTGCATGCTGAAGCCCCTGGGAATCGGGCACGTGGTGCTCAAGGTGCGCGATCTGGATCGCGCGCTCGCCTTCTACCGTGATCTCCTCGGCTTCCGCGTGTCGAGCGAGATGAGCAACGTGATGATCTTCCTCACGGCCACCGGCGAGAATCATCATGACCTGGCGCTGCTGCGCATCGGCGATTCGGCCCCATCGGCCGCGCCGAACGCTGTCGGCCTGTATCACGTGGCTGTCCAGCTGGCCGATTGGGACGCCGTCAAAGATGCTCACGGACTCCTTGTCGAGCACGGCCTGCTCAGGGGCACCGCGGATCACGGGGTGACGCGCAGCCTGTACACCGCCGACCCTGACGGCAACGAGATCGAGCTGTATTGCGACGCGCCCCGCGACGAATGGGAGGGCCGAGTCGCGGAGTCGATGACCGTTCGTCCGCTCGACCTCGACTGACCGCCGTCCCATGCCCTTTCTCCCGTTCGTCCTGCTTCTTGCGTGGCAGGCGCTGAGCAAGTCGGCCTCATTCGCGCTGGGATGGGCGACCGCCATCTACTTCGGGCAGGTCCCCGGGAAACAGGGCCGGATCCTCTCGGTCGTCAGCCTGCTGGCGGCCGGGTGGGTGATCGTCATCATCGGCTTCGCCATCCCGATCTTCGGTGGCGCCATGCTGGAGACGGCCGGCGTGATCGACGAGAACTTCGACGTCAAGGCGATTCACTATCTCGGCCTGGTTGTGGCGATCGTGCTCGGCCCACCGTTCATTGCGGCCACGACCGTCTTCGCCCATTTCCACGACGATCGCAGCGTGGGCACTGCCGTGCGCATGATCCCGGTCAGCTATCTGGCGACCGCCATGCTCGGCGTATCGGTCCTCCAGATGGTGGCCATCACGCCCATCCTGCTGTTCCAGCGCTGGCGTCAGAAGCGCAAGCTCGTGCAGGTCCCGCTCGTGATGCGCAAAGGGACCGATGACGACGACCTGCTCGACGCGGTGCGGGGTGCCCTGAAGGCGATCGGGCTCGATGAGGTCACGGTCACCGAGGCGACGGGTCCGAGATCGTGGCCGCTGCGCACGGTCGGCTACGCTTCTCGGCACCTGCTCGGCGCGGTCGTGCGTGGGGAGCCGATGCGGTTGCGCGCCGCGGATCTCGATATCCTGGCATACGCCACGAACGTGTCCATCCTGGGCCCGAAGGAGGACGCGTACCGCGCCCGTGCCGCCATGGAACGCCAGCTGGCGTTCCGCAACACGTACCTGACCTGGAACGAGGAATCCCAGGGCTTCGAGGATGAGCTGTCCCGCCTTCACGAGTCGGCGGATGGCGATGTGGAGACTTTGCGCACCAACCTCGATGAGGTCCAGGAGCGAATCGACGTCGCCAGTCTCAACACCGAGGAGTGGAACATTCTGTATCGGCTGCGGCTTCAGCTCGAGCACGATGTCTCGCGCCGCAACGCCGAAGCTGATTAGGCCGATGCGCCGCCTGCGACGGATCGGCCTGGTGCTGCTCGTCCTGGTCGCGATCCTCGTGGCCTGGGAGCCGAGCCGCGTCGCGATCCAGACTGCTGTCCTGCTCCCGAACCTGCTCGACGCTGGTCCGAAGCCGCTGAGCCTCTTCAGTGATGCCCCGCAGCGCACGAGCCTTCCGTACCGCGCTTCCGAACCGGGAGAGGATCCTGATCTCGCTGAGCTGTGGCTTCCGTCGTGGGCGTCCGCCGAGCGGCCCGCGGGGGCGATGCTCCTCGTCTTCGGAGTCAATAACCTCGGGCGCAACCACCCCGTGATCGCGCGTGTCGCCGATGCATTGGCGCGGACCGGGGTCGCGGTACTGGTGCCGGATTCGAGGACGTTGCTCGAGGGACGGCTGGAGGTGGGCGAGATCGACGGGGTGGTGCGCGCGTTCCAGGTGTTGGCGGCCCGCCCCGAGGTCGACCGAACTCGGGTCGGGATCGTGGGGTTCAGCGTCGGTGGGTCGCTGGCGCTCCTGGCCGCGGGCGATCCGCGGATCGCATCCCAGGTTCGCTGGGTGAACGCCTTCGGTGCCTTCGCGGACGCATCAACGTACCTGTCCGCCGTCTCGGCGCACGCTTACCGCGCGACGGATGGCTCGACCGTTGCCTGGACGCCGACCCAATTGGCCCGCGAGGTGTTCCTGCGGTTCATGCTCGACCAGGTGCAGGACGAGAACGACCGTCGCCTGCTCGAGGATGCCCTCGGCGAGCAGATCCTGGCGGCGGAGCGTCCGTCTCCGGATGCGACCGTGCGAAGCTCGTTCGAGACCGATGCGGCTCGCTCCGTCCACGACCTCCTCACTGCGCCGTCGCTGGACGAGGCCGAGGCGGCAATCGATGCCCTTCCGTCCGATGCTCTTCGATTCATCGATGCCATCTCACCGGCACGGCATCTCGCCGATATTCGCGCCGAGGTCCACCTGATGCACGAAACCGAGGACCATCACGTGCCGTTCGTTGAATCGCGCGCCCTCGCATCGGCGCTGGAGTCGACTGGCCAATTGACTGCGCACACCGAATTCCGTCTGTTCGACCACGTGCAGCCCGACGATCTCGACCTGGTTGCCGCAGCGCCGGAGCTCGTGAAGCTGCTGTTTCACCTGCGAACGCTGATCGAGGAGACGCTCTGAGTCCGCCTACTGCGTGCCCGCCAGAAAGGCGAGCGAGCCCAGGAC
>JBBJNX010000067.1:0-8694 GCA_037721115.1 Candidatus Limnocylindria bacterium | reverse complement strand
TGACCTACGATGCCCCGTTCGACGACTGTCCAATCGCGGCCGGCGTGGAGCACCGCGTCATTCCGTGGAACGAGGTGTCCGACGCCGAGGGTACCGGGATCGTGCATATCGCCCCCGGATGTGGACAGGAGGACTTCGCCCTCTCGAAGGTCCACGACCTGCCCGTCCTCGACCCCATCGACCAGTTCGGGGTCTTCCGGGCTGGCTACGGATGGCAGAGCGGCCGATACGCGGGTGCGACCGAGGATGCCAGCCAGGATCTCGCCCGCGACATCGCCGCGGACCTGGACCGCAAAGGCGTCCTGGTGGCGAAGGAGAGCTACCTGCACAGCTACCCGGTCTGCTGGCGGTGCGGCACGCAGCTCCTCTTCCGGCTGGTGGATGAGTGGTTCATCTCGATGGACCCCCTGCGCGAGCCGATCAGCGCCTCGACGCGATCCATGACCTGGCTGCCCGAAGGGATCGGCCTCGGGGAGCGCGAGCTCGACTGGCTGCGCAACATGGACGATTGGATGATCAGCAAGAAGCGCTACTACGGGCTGGCGCTTCCCATCTGGGAGTGCAGCCACTGCGACGGCTGGGAGGTTATCGGCTCGAAGGAGGAGCTGTGCGAACGCGCCGTCGCGGGCTGGGATGCCTTCGAGGGGCATTCACCGCATCGCCCATGGGTGGACGGGGTCGAGATCGCCTGTGCTTCGTGTGGCGGGGTGTCACGACGGACGACGGACGTCGGCAATCCGTGGCTCGACGCCGGCATCGTGGGGCTTTCGACGCTGAGGTGGAACTCCGACCGGGACTACTGGACGGAGTGGTATCCGGCCGACCTCGTCACCGAGTCCTTTCCCGGCCAGTTCCGCAACTGGTTCTACGCGCTGCTCACCATGAGCACGGTGATGACGGGCGAGGCACCGTCACGAGCGCTGTTTGCCTACGCGCTCATGCGCGACGAGCACGGCGAGGAGATGCACAAGTCGAAGGGCAACTCGATCGCGTTCGAGGAGGCGGCGGACCAGATCGGTGCCGATGTCATGCGCTGGATGTTCGCGGCGGCGAACCCCGCCACGAACATCAACTTCGGGTACGGGCCCGGCCACGAGGTGGTGCGACGCTTCTTCCTGCCGCTCTGGAACACGTACGGATTCTTCATCACCTATGCGCGGCTCGACGGCTGGACGCCCGACCAGACCGATGGCGTGGACGAGGCGCGCACGCTGCTCGACACGTGGATCCTGTCGCGTCTCGACGGACTCGTCGGGGAGGTACGGGAGGCGCTCGACGGCTATGAGCCGATACGGGCGGCGCGTGAGATCGAGGCTTTCGTCGGCAACCTGTCCAACTGGTACGTGCGACGCAATCGGCGTCGTTTCTGGAAGGGCGAGCTCGATGCCGACAAGCGAGCGGCGTACGCGACGCTGCACGAGGTGCTTGCGACGGTCACGCGCCTGATCGCCCCGTTCGTGCCGCATGTCGCGGACGCCATCTGGGAGAACCTCGTCGTGGCGGTGACCCCGGACGCGCCCGACAGCGTGCATCTGGCCGATTTCCCGCAGCGCGTTGCCGGGCGCGCCGACGGCTCAGTGGACGCCGCGGTGGATCTCGCGCGCCGCACGGTTGCGCTCGGGCGGGCGACGCGTTCGGCGTCGGCGGTACGGACCCGACAACCCCTGCGAACAGTCCGGGTCAAGCTGCCGGCCGGGATCGACGCGTTCGGGAGCGGGGCGGAGCTCGATGCCGACATGCGGCAGCAGATTTGCGAGGAGCTCAATGTTCGCGGGATCGAGCTGATTCCCGATGAATCGGAGCTGGTGGAGCGCACGCTGTACCCGCTGCTGCCGGTGATCGGCACCAGGCACGGCGCGGCGGTCGGCGCGATCATGGCCGGTGTGCGCTCGGGAAGCTGGCGGGCCAATGATGACGGCACCGCCACCGTCGGGGAGGTCACTCTCCAGCCCGATGAATTTCAGCTTACGGCACGAGGGCGCCCGGGACATGAGGTAGCCGAGGATGGCGACCTGCTCGTCGCGCTCGACACCATGCTGGATGATGAGCTCACCGCCGAGGGCCTGGCTCGCGAGGTTGCCCACCGGCTGCAGGCAATGCGCAAGACCGCCGGCCACCAGATCAGCGACCGAGTGCGAGTCGCGATTGCAGCTGACCCGGGAACGATCGAGCGTCTGTTGCCTCACCGTGAATGGCTGGCGGATGAACTGCTGGCGGACTCGGTGGAGCTCGCGTCCGACGCCGTGATCCCCGACGCGACCGGTACCGAGAACCTCGAGCTCGAGGGCGCCCTACTGCGCCTCTCCGTGGGCCGCTCCTGATCGTCTGTCGGTCGGCTAGAGTGGGTCCGTGGAGGCCGGGACCGATCGAGAGGCATCGCTGAGACCCGTGCTCGTGCTGGCGGGCACGGCGGTCCTGCTGTACGCCGCGGACCAGATCACCAAGGCGCTCGTGGTGGCAAACGTCGAGTTCGGTGATCGCCATGACGTCATCGGCGATCTCGCGCAGCTCTGGCACGTTCGCAACGATGGAGCCGCCTTCAGCATCCTGCCGGGCGCCACCTGGCTGTTCGTACCGGTCACGTTCGTGGCGATCGGGATGGTCGTGTACTTCCATCGCATGCTGCTCGGTCGCGGGCCGTGGATGCAGGTCGTGCTCGGCGCCATCCTGGCAGGCGCGCTCGGCAACCTGACGGATCGCCTGCGCCTCGGCTACGTCATCGATTTCGTCAGCCTCGGTTTCGGCGACACGCGATTTCCGACCTTCAATGTCGCCGATTCGGCCGTGGTGCTCGGGATCGGCGCACTCGTCGCCTACTTGACGTTCGTCGAGCAGCCACGAACCGCGGAGAGCGCGAGATGAGCGGTCAGGTGGAGGTCAAGACCGTCGAGGGGCCTGCGCCGGCCGGGCGAGTGGATCTCGCCGTTGCGGCGGTCGGAGGCATCAGCCGCGCGCACGCTCAGCGCCTCGTTGGCGATGGACGGGCCCTGGTCGATGGCGGCCGGCGACGCTCGAGTGACCGGCTGATCGGCGGGGAGCGGGTGAGTGTCGAGCTGAGCGCGCCACCCGACGAGACGCTCTCCCCGGAGTCGATTCCGCTCAGCGTTGCCTATGAGGACGAGACGATGCTCATCGTCGACAAGCCGGCGGGCCTCGTCGTCCATCCGTCGGCCGGGCACAGCAGCGGCACGCTGGTCAACGCGCTCCTCGGGCGGGCGCGTGACCGCGGCGAGGCGCTCGGCTCGGTCGCGGGTGTCGGTCGGCCGGGCATCGTTCATCGGCTCGATAAGGAGACGAGCGGACTGATCGTGGTCGCCAAGAACGATCTGGCCCAGGCGAGTCTCATGCGCCAGTTCGGGGATCGAAGCATCGAGACGGAATACCTGGCGCTCGTCCGGGGCGAGGCGCCATCGCCACGCGGCCGGGTTGAGGCTCCGATCGGTCGTGATCGGCGCGATCGCCAGCGCATGGCGGTCGTGGCCGGTGGCCGCGAAGCCACGACCGAGTACGAGGTGATCGCCGCCGGAGCCGGCTACGCCCTGCTCGCCCTGCGTCCGCTCACCGGACGAACGCATCAGATTCGCGCCCACCTGACCTATCTCGGCCTCCCGATCGCCGGTGATCTGCGCTACGGCGGTGGTGAAGGGCCGGGGGGGCTCAGCCGCCAATTCCTGCACGCCGCGCGGCTCGGGCTCGAGCGGCCGCTCGACGGACGACGTCTCCGCGCCTGGAGCCAGCTGCCGGCCGACCTCGCGGCGTGCCTTGATCTATCCGGAGTGACCGTCGCCGGCGGCCGGCTGCCGGAGGGCGTGGGGGCCGGTATCGACGGATGAGCGGTGATGAGGCGGGAAGCGACCAGCAGAAACGAATGACATTCCCGAACCCGCTGCTCGTCGTGGTGTCGGGCCCGTCCGGTGTCGGCAAGAGCACCATCGTTGCCGAACTGGCGCGTGGCCATCCCCAGGTCGTGCCGATCGTGACCGCCACGACACGCGGGCGACGAAACGGCGAGGTGCATGGCGTGCACTACCACTTTCTCGACCGAGATGATTTCATCGCGCTGCGTGACGCCGGCGGCCTGCTGGAGTGGGCGGAGGTGCACGGGAACCTGTATGGCACGCCGATCGACCAGGTGCGCGGCATCCTCGCGGCCGGGCGGGATGCCATCCTGACCATCGATCCACAGGGCGCTCGGCAGGTTCGGGCCACCGTCCCTGACGCATTGCTCGTCTTCGTCAAGCCTCCGACCATGGCCGATCTCACCAGGCGTCTTCGCAAGCGGGGGAGCGAGTCTGCGGAGTCTCTCGCACGCCGGCGTCGCGACGCGGCGCATTGGATGGCCGACACCGATGATTACGACCACGTCGTCGTCAACGAGACGGGCCACGCGGAGGAGGCCGCGGAACTGATCTGGGAGATCATCCAGGCCGAGGCACGTCGCGAGCCACCGCGTCGCCTCCGGGTCTGAGGCAGCGCGGCATGAGATCGGCCGTCCGCGTGGCCGTCGATGCGCTCGCCGATCGGCCCGAGCGCACGTTCAGCTACCTCGTTCCGATCGAGCTGGAGATGCCGGCCCCGGGATCGTTGCTGCTGGTTCCCTACGGTCGCCGCCTGGCGCTCGGATACGTGCTCGCCGGCGATGCCGACGCTCCCGTCGATGGCGGTCTGAAGCCGATCGAGGCCGTGGTCTCTCCGCCGATGCTCACGTCGGACCTGCTCACGCTGGCCGAGGAGATCGCCGTGTACTACCGCGCTCCGATCGGAACCACGCTGGCAGCGATGTTGCCACCCGGCCTCGAGTCGCGGCTCGCGCGGCGCTGGGAGGTCCTCGACCCGTCGGGACTCCCCACGGGCGTCCCGACAGCAACGGACGCCGATGGACGATTGTCCGATGCGACGCTCATGCGCTTCGCTCCCCGCCGTGGACGCGCCACCTGGCTTGAGCGCCTGCGTCGCGCAGGCGCCCTTCGATCAGAGTGGTCTCTCCGCTCCCCTGGCGTGAACCCTCGCCGCGTGCGCGTGCTCCGACCGGTGTCGGGAGCGACGGAGCCGGCGCGTCGCGCGCCGGTGCAGCGGGCGTTGCTCGATGCGCTCGAGACCGGGGAGCGCACGATGGCCGAGCTTGCCGCCGCGCTAGAAACAGAGCCGGCGGCCCTGCTCGCTCCCGCCCGTCGGCTCGTCGCGCTCGGTCGAGCGGAACTCGATTGGCGCACCGTCGAGCGCAGTCCTCTCGAGCACCGAGCCGAGATCCCCGACCTGCGTCACGAGCTGTCCGGGGAACAGCTCACCGCGCTCGACGCGATCGGTGCCCTGCCACGGGGTGGTGAGCTGCTCCTCGAGGGCGTCGCAGCGTCCGGCAAGACCGATGTGTACCTGGCGGCCACGTCAGAAACGCTGCGGGCCGGGCAGGACGTCATCGTCATGGTTCCGGAGATGAGCCTGGTCCCGCAGATCGCGGATCGCCTTCGTGCGCTGATCGGCACAGAACTGGGAGTGCTGCACTCCGGGCTTTCGGCCGGGGAGCGGCACGACGAGTGGTGGCGCATCCTGCGTGGCGAGGTTCGGGTGGTGATCGGAACACGCACGGCCGCCTTTGCGCCGCTCGCGTGCTTGGGGCTGATCCTCGTCGACGAGGAGCATGACGGCGGCTACAAGTCCGACCGCACGCCCCGCTACGACGCGCGCTGGGTGGCGCGCCGGAGGGCGTCGATCGCCGGAGCCCGCATCGTGCTGGGCAGTGCCACTCCCGACCTCGTCAGCCTGGCGCACGTGCGGGGAGGCCACGCCGAACACGCGCACCTGGTCGAGCGACGCGTGGGGTCGACGCCGGCGATCGAGGTCGCGGACCTTCGCGCCGAGCTTGCCGGCGGCAATCGGTCGATCTTCTCGAGTGCTCTGGGCGACGCGCTTGGTGCGCTCCGCCGGGGGAGCGAGCAGGCCGTCCTGCTCCTGAATCGGCGAGGCGCCGCCACCTTTATCCTGTGCCGTGACTGCGGCGCGAGCTTGCGCTGTCCTGACTGCGAGCTGCCGTTCGTCTACCACCTCGACGGCGGGACCCTTCGCTGTCACCACTGCGGGCGATCCAGCGCCCCGACCGGGAAATGCCCGGCCTGCGGCAGCGGACGGATCCGGTACTTCGGCGCTGGCACGCAGCGCGTCGAGGCCGAGCTGCGCGCGCGGTATCCCGGCCTGCGGATCGGCCGGCTTGATTCCGACGCGCTCAGCGCGCGGCGTGGCTTCGAGACGATCTACGACGACTTCAGGGAGGGACGAACCGACGTGCTGGTCGGCACCCAGCTGGCCGCCAAGGGTTTGGACTTGCCGTCGGTCACCCTCGCCGCTGTGATCGCGGCTGACGTTACGCTCAACCTGCCCGATTACCGGGCGGCCGAGCGCGCGTTTCAACTGCTGGCCCAAGTGGCCGGGCGTGCGGGGCGAGGACCGATGCCGGGCCGCGTCATCATCCAGACGTATGCGCCAGGGCATTACGCGGTGAAGGCGGCGGCCGCGCTCGACGACGAGGTCTTTGCGGACGAGGAGCTTCTCCGTCGCCGACTTCTCGGCTATCCGCCCTTCAGCGTCCTCGCCCGCCTGCTGGTGGCCGATGCCGACCGCGCGGAGGTGCTGGGTCCGTTGCCGTCGTATGTCGTGCGTCGCGCCGGACGCTTTCGGATGCAGGTCGTCATCCGTGCGCCGGACGCCGAAACGCGTGCCGCCGCGTTGGAGCGCGTGCCGCCAGGAATCGCGATCGACGTGGACCCCGAGTCACTCCTGTGAATCGGTACAATGCGCAGCGCCATGGCCATCCGCCGCATTCTTACCGCCGAAGAGCCGATCCTGCGCGAGCGCACGAAGCGTGTCTCGACCTTCGACGTCAGCCTGCACCGACTGCTCGATGACATGCTCGAGACCATGCGTGACGCGCCCGGCGTGGGCCTGGCGGCCAACCAGATCGGAATTCCCCTCCAGGTCGCGGTCATCGAGGTCGACGACCGCATCACGGAGCTCGTGAACCCTCAGATCATCAAGGTCTCGGGTGACCAGATCGCCTGGGAGGGCTGCCTTTCGATCCCGGGATACGTCGCCGAGGTCACCCGGCATGCGAAGGTGGCAGTCAAGGCGCGGGACCGCCATGGCCGGGAGTTCCGTATCAAGGGCACCGAGCTTCTCTCCAGGGCTCTTCAGCACGAGATCGACCACCTCAACGGGACGCTCTATATCGACTATCTCGAAACGCTTGACGAGCTGGTGCGCGTCCGCGACGCATCCGAGCGGGTCGAGGAAGAAGCGGCCGTCGGCATCTAAGTGGCGGATATCGGTCGGATCGCGTTTCTCGGCACGGGGGCGTTCGGTGTTCCGCTCCTGTCGCGTGTGGTGGGGCTGGCCGACGAGCTGGTCATCATCAGTCAGCCGGACCGCCCTGCAGGACGTCGGCTTCAGCTCCGGGCAACGCCGATAGCCGCGTTCGCTCGCGAGCACGATATCCGGGTACTGACGCCGCAACGCCTCCGGTCGGATGTATCGCGGGCAGCATTGCGCGCCTTTGCGCCGGACGGCCTGATCTTGGTGGCATACGGCCAGCTCGTGCCCCAGGAGCTGTTGGACGTCGCGAGTCGACCGCCACTTAACGTGCATCCGTCGCTCCTTCCCCGACACCGGGGGGCCGCCCCGGTGGCCGGCACCATCCTGGCCGGCGACCGCGAGGGTGGCGTGACGCTGATGATCATGACGGCTGAGCTCGACGCGGGCCCTGTCGTCCGACGCTGGTCCATGTCGCTCACCGGCCGCGAGACAACGCCCGAGCTCGAGGCGACCCTCGCTGACCTGGCCGCGAATGTCGTCCCGGCGGAGCTGGAGCGCTGGGCGTCGGGACCAATCGGTTCGGATCCGCAGGATGATGCCGCGGCAACCCATGTCCACCCGTTCGTGCGCGCCGATGGCTGGATCGATTGGCAGCGGCCGGCAGTCGAGATCGATCGCCAGGTGCGAGCATTGCAGCCATGGCCCGGTGCGTGGACCTCGGTCGACGGGCGGCGGATCCATATCCGGCGGGCGCGTCCGGTTTCGGGCGTCGATAACGTGCCCGTCGGCGCCCTTCTTCCCGGGGAGACGCCGAGCGTGGCATGCGGGATGGGCGGGCTCGCGCTCGAGATCGTGCAGCCGGAGGGACGTGCCACCATGCCCGCCGAAGCCTGGCGCCGCGGGCTGGGTCGGGAGCACGTCCTGCTCGGCGCCCATCGGTCGTCGGAGATGACGCCGTAGCCCCGGTGTCCTCCTCGTGGATAAGGAGCGGGTCGGATATACTCGGTGCCATAGATGATTTTCGATCCGATCTATATCGTCGCCGTTCTGCTGCCAACCCTGGCCATCACCGGTTGGGCCGCATGGCGGGTGAAGTCGACCTACGGCAAGTGGTCCAAGGTGGACTCCGGCATGAACGTTGATGCGTTTGACTTCGCACGCCGGCTCCTGGACCGTCAGGGCCTCCAGCACGTCAAGATCGAGCCGACCCCGGGCAAGCTGACGGACCACTACGACCCACGCGGCAAGGTGCTGCGAGTCAGCACGCAGGTCGCCGACGCCTCGGCGCTCTCGACTGCAGGAGTCACCAGCAGCGCGCCGCGCCTTTCGGTTGCTGCGGCCGCGGTCATCGCGCACGAGGTCGGGCACGCGCTCCAGGATCACGCGGGTGAG
>JBBJNX010000066.1:0-8715 GCA_037721115.1 Candidatus Limnocylindria bacterium | reverse complement strand
GGCACGGCGCGGCCGCACCAACCCGGGCCGCCCCCCCACGCCAACATCGCGTGACCGCCGCCGCCATGTACGTGAAGGTCGATAAAGCCCGGAACGAGCCAGCGACCGCCGAGCTCATGGCATGTGGGCGCGTCAGGGGGCGGTGGGCCTGATCCCACCCCCGAGATCCGGTCCCCCGCGATCCTGACCCATCCCGCCTCGCGCACACCGGCAGGCGTCACCACCCGCGCATTGGTCAACAGCATCACAGAGGGCAGCATACGGAGCCCGGGCCGATGCGACATCTGAGCTGTCGCATCGCCGTCGGAGGATTGGAACACCTGTGCTATGTTTCATCAGAACGAATGTTCGGTTTCAGGTGACATGACCAAGGAGCGCCGATGCTGACCGCACCGCCAAGCAATGCCGATGAGGCGATCGCGTCCCTGCTCGCCGAACCTTCACTCGCACGCCTGATCACGGCGCACCGCGAACTGGAGCCTCGCGCGCCGCGGCACGCACCGTGGCCTCCAGGACTCGACCCGCGAGTTGCAGAGGCATTGCGCGGCCGCGGGATCGAAGCGCCGTACACGCACCAGGCCGCAGCCTATGCCGCGGCCAGTGGCGGACGCAACGTGGTCGTGGTCACCCCGACCGCATCGGGCAAGACGCTCTGC
This sequence comes from Candidatus Limnocylindria bacterium, assembly GCA_037721115.1. Lineage (GTDB taxonomy): Bacteria > Chloroflexota > Limnocylindria > QHBO01 > QHBO01 > JACDBZ01. The sequence continues at coordinate 8,059 of JBBJNX010000066.1, read as the reverse complement.
TACAACCTGCCCGTCCTGGACGCCGTCGCGAAAAACGAGGCGGCTCGGGCGCTCTACCTCTTCCCCACCAAGGCGCTGGCGGCCGATCAGCTGGTGGAGCTGCGTGCCCTCGCGGATGCGGCCGACCTCGGGCTGAAGACCCACACCTATGACGGAGACACGCCGGCCAATGTTCGGTCGGTCGTCAGGTCCGCCGGACAGGTGGTCATCACCAACCCCGACATGCTGCACGCCGCCATCCTTCCGCACCATACGAAGTGGTTCAAGCTGTTCGAGAACCTGCAGTACGTCGTCATCGACGAGCTGCACACGTACCGCGGCCTCTTCGGCAGCCACGTCGCGAACGTCATCCGTCGCCTGCGTCGCATCTGCAGGCACTACGGTGCCGATCCGGCCTTCATCTGCGCATCGGCCACCATCGCGAACCCACGCGAGTTGGCCGAGCGCATCCTCGAGGCGCCGGTCGAGCTGATCGACGACAACGGTGCGCCATCGGGCCGCAAGCATGTCGTGATCGTCAACCCGCCAGTCGTCAACGCGCAGCTCGGCATTCGGTCGAGCTCCCTGTTGACCGGGCAGCGCATCGCGGAGCGCCTCATCCGCGACGGCGTGCAGACGATCGCATTCGCCCGTTCACGTACCGCGGTCGAGATCCTGACCACCTACCTTCGCGAGGCGCTGCCCGCCCCGCCCGGCCACCCCTCACCCATCCAGGGATACCGTGGCGGGTATCTGCCGAATGAACGCCGCGAAATCGAGCGCGGCCTTCGGGACGGGCGCATTCGGGGCGTGGTCGCGACGAACGCCCTCGAGCTCGGGATCGACATCGGCGGGCTTGATGCGGCCATCAGTGTCGGTTACCCCGGCACCATCGCGTCCACCTGGCAGCAGATGGGCCGATCCGGGCGTCGCGCCGGCACGAGCCTGTCGGTCATGGTCGCCAGCTCGGCGCCGATCGATCAGTTCCTGGCCACGCATCCGGAATATTTCTTCGATCGCTCACCGGAGCACGGCCGCGTCAACCCCGACAACCTGCATCTGCTGCTCGATCATCTCAAGGCGAGCGCATTCGAGCTGCCGGTGCCGGCGGCGGAGCGCTTCGGGCTTGACGAGACGCCGATGCTGCTCGATGTCCTCGAGGAGGACGGCTTCCTGCGCCGAGCCGGCGACGATCGCTATTACTGGAGCCACGAGAACTTCCCGGCGTCCGCGTTCAGCCTGCGATCGGCGGCGCAGGAGAACGTGGTCATCATCGACACCACCGGCGACCGGCCGCGAGTCATCGGCGAGGTGGATCTGTTCGCTGCCCCGATGCTCGTGCACGAGCAGGCGATCTACATGCACGCCGGCCACCAGTTCCACGTCGACCGTCTCGATTGGGACGAGCGCAAGGCCTACGTGCGCGCCGTCGACGCCGACTACTACACCGAGGCCGCCCTTGGCGTGACCCGCACGGTGCTCGACGCTTTCGCGGAGCTCCAGGGGACCGATGGCGCGCTGCGCGCGCACGGCGAGGTGATGGTCGCCTGGCACGCGACCCTGTTCAAAAAGATCAAGCTGCACACCCACGAGAACGTCGGATGGGGTCCGATCACGCTGCCGGAACAGCAGATGCACACCACCGGTACCTGGATCGTGCCGCCGACCGCGATCGTGCAGCGCTTTGGCCGCGAGGTGCTCGACGGAGCGCTGATCGGTTGGGCGCGCGTGGCGCGCTCGGCGGCCGCATTGCTGCTGATGTGCGACGCGCGCGATATCGGGGTGCTGGCCCAGGCACAGGCGCCGCACACGCTGCGCCCGACCCTGTTTCTCTACGACGCGGTGCCCGGCGGCGTCGGCCTGGCGGAGCGCCTCCACGAGCTGCACCCGCACCTGATTGAAGCCTGTGCACGGATGGTGCGCGATTGCCCATGCATGGACGGCTGTCCGTCATGTGTCGGACCGGTCGCGGAGGTCGGCGTCCATGGCAAGGCAACGTGCGGCGAGCTGCTCGCCGCGCTGGCCTGACCGATGCGTACCCTGGCTGACCGACTGGCAACCGTCCGTGCCGAGCGCACAGCTCCCCCACCCCCGAAGCCGAGCGATGAGGATCGGCTCAGCCGTCTCGCCCGTTGGTTCGACGCGCGCACGGACGTGACTCAGAACGGCACCGCGCTGGTCGTCGAGCGCAGCGTTGCGGCGTCCGAGGCCACCGTCCAGGCGCTTGCCCAGCTCACACCGGCCGCCTACTTCGATACCGAGACGACCGGACTCTCGACCGGCGCCGGCACGGTCATCTTTCTTGCCGGCGTGGCGCGGATGTCGGGCGGCCGTATCCGCGTCTGCCAATACCTGCTGCCGGACTACCCGTACGAGCCAGCCCTCCTGCGCGCGCTGACGGGAGACCTCGCGACATCGCCGCGCATCGTCACCTACAACGGGCGCACCTTCGACCTGCCGATGCTCGCCGCTCGACTCACGTTCCACGGCCTGTTCCGCGACCAGGCGTCACTCCCCGCCACGCACGACGACCTCCTTCCCGACGCACGACGCCTCTTCCGTCGTCCGCTCGGCGGAGCGCGCCTCGCCGACGTTGAGGCCGGCGTGCTCGGCGTGCGGCGAGGGTCGGACTGCCCGGGCAGCGAGGTGCCGGCGCGCTACTTCGGCTATCTGCGAGGAGGATCGCCGGACATCCTGGCCGAAGTGCTCGATCACAACTTCCAGGACGTCGTCAGCCTCGTGCTGCTGGAGGCCGAGCTGTGTCGTCTGCGTGCCGGTGGCTGGCGCGATGCGGCCGTCCTCGACCCTCGCGGCATGGCGCTCGAGCTGTTGCGTGCCGGCGCAGTGGACGACGCGCTCGAGCTCGTGGAAACCGCGCAGGCGGTGACCAACGATCCGGCGGAGGCTAATGCACTCCGACGCGTCGCCTCGCGGCTTCTCATCGCGCTGGGCCATGTGGATCGGGCCGAGCAGCTCTGGACGCTCGGAACGCGTCGGGCGTCGGTCGATGCCGCCGGTGCCTGGATCGAGGTTGCTCGCATCCGCGAGCGACACCGTGGGGACCTCGCCGGGGCCATGGACGCCGCCGCGGCCGCGTCACGCGTGCTCGACATCGCGTTCGCACTGGGCCGCGGCGGATCGATCCAGGAGGTCGGCCGCACTCGGATCGCGGTCGAGCGCCGCCTGCGCCGCCTGCGCCGCTGGGTCGCCGCCGCCGAGCGTCGCGCCGCAACGGCCGCGGCGCGACGGGTTGCCTGATCGGAGGCGAAGCAGGTCAGGCGCGGCGCGCCTCCAGCATTCTGATGACCACTTCGGTCGCCAGATCGGCAGCCTCCGCGGGCATCACGCCGCGGGCGAGGTTGATGGCAAGGCCGGCGCCGAACGTGTCGCCCGCACCGTTCGCGGAAACGCCGGTGACGATGCGGCGGGGCACACTGGCGATGATGCGGTCCAGCGCGGGATCATCGAGCAGATACCCCTCGGTACCGAGCGTCAAGACCAGGATCGGCTCGGGCCCCGCCCGACGCCGGAGCTCGGCGGCCTGCGTAAATGGGTCGCCGGGAGCCTCGACCAGGTCCTCGGTGCTGACGACGATCGTATCGGCCTGCGCCATGACACGCTCCTGTTCCGCCGACAGCGCGTCAAGAGGAAGTGGAAGCACCTCCTCGCCCTCTACCAGGCGTCGCAACCATCCCTGGACGAGCAGGACGACCCGGTCCGGGCTCAGCTCCGCTCGTAGCGCGTCGACAAGTGATGGCGAGACTTCGTCCGCGATCGGCGCGATGAGCGCGACATCGGGCCGACCCAGGTCACCCAGGCCCTCGGCCGCGATCGGTGCTGCACGCGCTTCGAGAACGAGTACCCGTTCGCCGTGCCGCTCCTCGTGGCGGTAGACGGTCGTCAGCGGCACCGCCTGGCACGAAAGCTGACCGAGCTCACGCAGCCGAGCTACGCCGTCGCGAGCGGCGGGCTCGTCCCCTGCCACGGTCAGCGTCACCAGGCGCGTGTCCTCGGATCGGGCTGCCAGTCCCGCATGGAGCACCGAGCCGCCCGGGGCCACCGATCCGTCGGTGAATCGGTCGATCGTCAGGGCCCCCACGATCAGCATCTCGGTCATCGGTCTATCATCGGCTGATGCGACTCTACTTCTACGAGCTCCACGAGGGCGCGACCGACCTGATGACCGATGCGCTCCTCGGTTCCGAGCGCGACCATACCCCAGAAGAATTCGTATCGATGGTGCGCGCGGCGCGTGCCGCGATCATCGAGACCTTCGAAGAGGACACGCTCGTCGAGGCGATCGCGCGCGAGCTCGAGCGAAGCCATGGCTTCACCTATATCAGCGACGAGAAGCTGCGGGCCAGCATGAGCGTCGGGATGGCGGACGAGGACACCTACCTGGTGGAACAGAGCGACGAATTTCGCAGCATCGTCGCCGAACTGGAGCGCTCCGACCGACGCTGAGTGCCGAGAGTATATAAGTATATACTCCTGCGCACGGACAGCGTCTAACGCGCCACGTTGAAGAGAATCTGGAGCACGTCGCCGCCCTTGACCTCGTATGCCTTACCCTCCTGGCGGAGCAGACCGCGCTTGCGGGCCTCCACCATCGAGCCACACGAGAGCAGCTCCTCGACCCCGATCACCTCGGCGCGGATGAAGCCGCGCGCCAGATCCGAATGAATCGCGCCGGCCGCGTCCACGGCGCTTGACCCGATCCGCAGCGTCCATGCCCGGCACTCGTCCTCGCCGGCGGTGAAGAAGCTGAACAGGCCCAGCAGGGCGTAGGTCAGACCGATGACCCGCCCCCGTGATGGCTCCACAATTCCAAGGTCATCCATGAAGAGTCGAGCGTCTTCCTCTGGCAGCTCGCTGATTTCGGCCTCGATCTGCCCGGCGAGCGCGGCGACATCGGTATGTGGCTGCGCGTAGCGCTCCCGTCCGAAAGCCTCGAGCGCGGCGGCCTCCGGAAGGCGCCCATCGTCGATGTTGAGAACCACCAGCACAGGCTTCTGGGTCAGAAACCGATATCCGCGCAGGAGGAACTCGTCCTCGGTGGTCAGGCCATAGGACCGGATCGGCTTACCATCGGACAGGTGGGGCTCGATACGCTCGAGCACCTCCAGCTCCCGCTGGGCCAGCTCGCGCTCCGCCTGCGAGCCATGACGTCCCTGGGTCTTCAGCTTTTCGAGCCGCTTCTCGATGACGGTGAGATCGGCGACCGTGAACTCGAGATCCAGATCGTCCACGTCGCGCCACGCGTCCATTGAGGTCGGGCTGGTCGGATCGTCGAAGCCGCGAACCACGTGCACGAGAGCGTCTGCGTTTCGAATCTGGGCAAGCACGTCCGGATTCACGGTCCCGTCGCGCGCTGCGCCGGCCGGAATGGCGACGTCGACGTACGTGACGTCCGCGTACGTCGTCTTTTTCGGCTTGAACAGCGCCGATAGCTGATCGACGCGCTCATCGGGCACCTTCACGACGCTGACGTTGGGCGCCGCGCGTCCGCCGGAGAAGCCGCCCGTCTCCGCGTGGCCGCCGGTCAGCGCGTTGAAGACGGTCGTCTTGCCGCTGCCGGGAAGCCCGACGATGGTGACCTGCATCAGGGAGTCAGTACCCGGCCGCGAGGTCGACGACGTTGCTCATCGCGTCGCCCGCGCGGAATGCGCGCAGGTTCTCGACGAACAGGTCAACGGTCCGTTCGGCCACGCGGTCCGAGGCCCAACTGGTGTGCGGGGTGATGATCAGGTTCGGCGTGTCGTACAGCGGCGATTCGGGGGAAAGCGGCTCCTCACCGAAGACGTCAAGGACGGCGCCACCGATCCATCCCGACTGGAGGGCCCGGCGCAGTGCGATCTCATCGATCAGCCGGCCGCGCGCGATGTTGATGAGCCAGGCGTCCTCGCGCATCTGCGCCAACTGCTCGGCGCCGATCAGCCCGGCTGTCTCGTCCGTCAGCGGGGCTGCGACGACCACGATATCGCTGGCCCGCAGCACCTCGTCCAGGTCGTCGAGTCCGTGGAGCTCGACGTTCTGCGCGTCAGCGGCGCCCCGCTCAGGGTGCCGCCGAGTGGCGAGGATCCGAGATTCGAACGGCGCCAGCAGGCGGCCGAGCTCGATCCCGATGCTGCCGTACCCCACGATCCCGATGGTCAGCTGGGAAAGCTCGCGTCCGCGCAGCGGCTGCCAGGTGCGTTCGCGCTGGAGCTCCAGCAACTGCGGCAAGCGACGGCAGATGGCCAACGACATCATGACCACATACTCGGCGATCGGCCGGCTGAACACACCCCGCGCGTTCGTGACGATGAGGCCGCGTTCGCGCACCATCGGCGTGGTGACGCGGTCCACGCCTGCGGCCGCCGAGTGAATCCAGCGCAACCGCGACGATCGTGTCACGACGTGGTCGAGCACGGACGCCGGGACCGAGCCCAGCAGCAGAACCTCCGCATCGTCCAGGACTGACTCGTCGGCGTCGCCGTGAATGCGGCCGTCCGCCGCAATCCGCGCGCAGCGCACTCCATCGACCGACTCGATACGGTTGATCAGCTCGCGCGGCAGCGGCGCCCCGAGGACCGGCGTGGCCAGGACGGTGAGGGCGGCGTCCACGGTCAGGAGTCGGCCCCCTCGACGCGAACGATCCAGCGATCCGGTGCGCGGATCTCGTCCAACGACGGGAGCATCTCGGGGCCGCTCCAGACGCGGTTCAGGAACTCGCGGCCGCGCTCGGCGATAACGCGATCGGCGAAGCGCTCCCCTGCCGCGTACTGCTCCATCTTCAGATCCAGTCCGGTGAGTCGCATGATCGCGCGCTCGAGAGCACCTCGCCGTTCGCCACGGCGCTCGAAGCGGTCATGCAGCTCGGCGAACCCCGGCAGGATGCGAGCGCCCGCCGCGTTCATGACATGGTTCGAATAACCCTCGAGGAGCGACATCAGCGCCTGTGTTCGGTTGAAGGTTTCCCGCTGTCCCGGCGTCAGGATGCGCTCGATCCAGTGGCCCTCGCCGCCCGTGATCGCCTCCCGCACGCGGCCAACCAGGCCGCCGGACTCGGCAGCCAGCTGCTCGACCGTCTCGGCGACGAGCCCGGCAAAGTAGGGCCGCAACCAGGCGTGCGCTTCAAATTCGAAGGCGTGGGTCGCCTCGTGAAGCGCGATGAAGGTTCGGAATTCATCGCGCGGGACTCGCATTGCCGCGGCAGTCGCGATGATGTTGGGCTCGACGAAATGCAGTCGGCCACGCGTCGGCCCGGCGGCCAGCAGGCTGACATCGTACTGGCCGAGGACCTTGCGGCCCAGGAACGCCAGCATGAAGCCGAGCTGCTGGTTGCCCACCGAACGATTCACCCAGCGCGAGACGGCGCGGCCGGTGGTATCGGGCCCTTCCTGACCAGCCAGCAGCGTCCGCTCGATGCGCTCTTTGATGGTCGCCAGGTTGACGTCGACCCATTGAAGCCGATCGACGACTGCCGGCGTCTCCAGCGCGGCGGGCAGATCGGAACCGATCTCCTCCGCCACAATCGGCTCGATCCGCAGGAGCGTGGCCCGGTAGAAAGCCTCCGCCTCGGCGCGCTGCGCTGCAGGTAACGGAGCAGCCGCTTCGGCAAGCCGCCGATGCGCGATCTGGCGAACGGCTTCCCAATCGATCAGCCTCGTGCCGGCACGACGCACGATCTCCCGCGTGGCGACACTCGCCCCGAACGCCAGCAGGCCGCCGACCACGATGCCCGCTCCGAGGCGGTTGGAATGTTTTGACATGCGGGTCAGTCTAGGGGAACGGCGCCCGCAAGCCCGATTCGCGCGGCCTCGACCTCCGGCAGCTGAGCGCCGAAGAGCCGTGACGCCACGCTCACGAACGCCTCGACGTCTCCGGTCGTCGCGACCCGGTGGCGAGCGGCGGCACCCGGCTCGGCGCGAGACCCGAGGGCATCGAGCAGATCCTCGACCGCGACTGACGTCGTGAATGCCGAATCGACCACCGCCACACGGTCGCCGACGATCTTCTCGATCAACGGTCGGAGCAGCGGATAGTGGGTGCAGCCGAGGAGGAGCGTATCGATTTGCGGCCCGCCGCGGAGCAGAGG
>JBBJNX010000065.1:0-8776 GCA_037721115.1 Candidatus Limnocylindria bacterium | reverse complement strand
AAGCGCGGACGGCCGAGGGTCGCGCGCGGATCTTGGCCGGCACGCGCGCTTGGCACGCGGAAGCACCCGAACCGATCGCGACGGTGCTCGAGGTTGCGAAGCGCGCGCGCGCCACGTTTTGGCTCTTTTCACGCACACTCGTTGACGCTGTAGTACCGGATCCTGAGCATCCATGGTTCGCTCGCTACGCGTGGGGCAACCTCTACCCCGTCGGCTGGGATAGGCCCGGCGACAGTCCCTGGGGGCACTGAAGGAGCGCAGGACCCAATTGTGGGAGAGCTGCTCCGCGCCCAGGTTGAGATGCTCGATCCGGCCGAGGTGGTGATTATCTGCGGACCCCGCTACTGGCACTCGGCGGCCGCACCGGCCGGTCTGGATGCGCTACCCAAGCATGACGGGCCACTCATCGCCGCCGGCGGCGTCGACGGCAGGGCCTGAAACGTCGGCTATCACCCGCGCTACGCCAGCCAGGGCTTTCGGGTGGGCGCCTACGCGTACGCCGATCTCATCGCCAGAGCCATCCCAGGATCTCGTGGCCGGGCCGCCCCTCGGAGTGAAGACGTTTTCCAGCGCGCCTGGTAGGCGACGCTGATGACATCGACGTCGAGCTCCTCGCGGAACTCGCGGCGCAACGCCTCCAGGTCAGAGCATCGCTTGGTCAGCGACAGAACACCAGATCATCGAGCCAGATCGGGTTGGACCAGGCGCGGCACCCTTGCCGATCCCGAACGGTGACTCGGCAGTAAGGCCCATCGAGACCACTCAGGTCGACGATTGCCTCAGTGAGCTCATTGCCCTGAACGCTCACGACCTGCGGGCCACCAGCCGTGACAAAGACCCGATCGACCGGTGTGCAGTCGATCCTCATCCGGCGCGCCGAGTCGATCTCGATCGAGTGAAACTCCGGACCGGTGCTCGAGTAGAACCGTCCGGCCTTGAGCGCGGCGAGCAGGCTAGCTGGCGTGAGCGCCTCGGCCTTCACCCAGACCCACGCCTGGAGCGCGTCGTTCCGTCCGCCGGTGAAGTGAGCGTCGTCTGTGGCGAGGGCGGAGTAGCGGCCTCCTCGGCTCAGCAGCTGGTCGAGGACGTACCAGCTGTCCGGTCGATCGTTCAGGTCCGCGGCGGTCGCGTTCCAGACCTCGATCGCGTGGATCGGGCCGAGTGACCGGATCTCGCCCTCGGTCGCGCCATACCAGGCCGGATGGGCGGCGGCCACGAAACTGCCCGCCGCGAGTGCGCGGGAGGCGAGTTGCGGACCGGTTTCGTCCACGCTCGGTGGCGCGAAGTCGGCGGGAAGGCCGATGCCCAGCAGATGCCAGAACTCGCCCGATTCGATGCGGCCCGCGTGAAGCTCCGCCGAGCGGAGGGTGACGAAATCGGCCGTGTCGTCCCCGGATGCGTCTGTCAACGGATAGTCATAGCGTTCGAGGAAGTGGTCGGTGATCGCGAGCCAGTCGTAGCCCGCCGCCCGGTAGAACGCGCATACCGCGGCCGAGGCGAGATGCCCGTCGGACGCCGTCGAATGGGTGTGCAGGTTGCCGCGCCAAAACCGTCCGGGCAGTGCGAACGGATCGACCTGCCTCATGATGCCATCCTCCGCGAGCAGGATACCAACGTGCCGGGAAGAGCGCTGCGTCAGTGTATCGGCGTGGGCAATGCTCATCCCGGCCCGATACGATGGGACGGTGAATGCTTCCGGTCGATCCGATGGAGTCGTGAGCCGCCCGTTCATCGTCGCGTGCGATTGGAACGGCACGCTGGTCAACGACGGTGACCGATCCTGGCAGGCGGCTGACGCGGTTCTCGGCCGCCTGGGCCTCCCATCTCCAGGGCGTGCCGATTTCTTCGATCGCTGGCGTCTGCCGCTGGGGTCCCTGTTCAGGGACCTCGGCGTCCCGAGCTCCCAGCTCGATGGCGCGGTTCGTCTCTGGAACGACGAGGTAAGCACCCGCGACGCCGCTCTGGCCCCCGGCGCCATCAAGATGGTCGAACGTATCCGCTCGATGGGCGGTGGCGTAGGGGTAGTGAGCGCCGCGGCCGTCGAGGTGATCGAGCGAGATGTGGCGCGCCTGAGCCTGACGGGCATCTTCGACTTCGTGGTCGGCGACGCTGAACCGAAGCGGGCAGCACTCCGGGCGATCAGGCCTGATCAACCGGCGCAGGTGGTCTACGTCGGGGACACCGAGTACGACATCATTGAGGCCCGGGCGGCGGGCGTCTGGGCGATCGGCTACGCCGCCGGGTATCGACCGTACACCGCACTCGTCACGGCCGGCGCCGACCACGTCATCGAACGGCTCGACGTCCTCCCCGCGTTGCTCGCTGCACTCTACGTCGTAGTCGGATCCCCGCGGACGTCGACGCGCGCTCAGGGTCCGGCGGGACCGGGTCAAGGAGACGCATGCAGAAAAGGACGAACGCAGTCAGGCTGATCTCTCTATGAGCGCGACCAGCAGCCGCGGGTCGTCGCTGGCGACGAGATCGGCCCCGGCCTCGCGGAAACGCTCCGCCTCGGCGGGGTCGTTCGTGTGTGGCGCCATGACCTGCAGCCCGGCGGCATGGAGCTGGGCGATCGCCATGGGCGTAATTGGCCGCCCACAGGGATGGGCGTAACGTGCCGTCAGTGAAATGTGCGTCGTGGTGCACCACCAATTGCCCATCGCGGCTCAGGCGGACATCGACTTCTACGAAATCAAGCCGATGCGAGATGGCCAGCCGAATCGCCAGCAGCGTGTTTTCCGGCGCCATGGCGCTCGCCCCGCGGTGGCCCACCGTCCGCATCGGTCCGCGACGCTAGCCAGGCAGTGACCGGACCACCCGGAAGCCGGCGTGGGCAGGGGAGCTGTCGGGAGTGTTGAGGTTGCGCGCCAGCCGCGCGGTATCGGAAGCAATAGGGCTCGTGGCAGAGGTACGAGCCGCCGCGTATGACGCGCGATGTGGTTGCTGCGGGTCCCGCGGGGTCACGCGCTGGGCGGGCCGGCGGGCGGGGCGTCATGTAGTGTGATATTTTGAAAAATGTCATCGGCGCGTGCAACCGATTATACGGCGGGGTAGCATGAGCGAATCGCCACTGAAAAACCGATCCGCGCCGTACGTCGGAAGAATCCGGCCGGTGCGCCGCAGAGAACAGCAGGAGGCATCGTGAGCGCGCGCCGGTCTTGGATGGCATCTGCCATCCCATTGAGCCTCATCTTCGCGATGAGCGCCTGTTCGACCACGCCGTCACCGGCGGAGGAAGGATCGGCTGATCCCAGCGGCAGCGCCGCGGCACCAGCACCAGAGCCGAGCGCCGTGGTCGAGACGCGTACCTCAGAGACGATCACCGAGGGCGACGTCGTCACGCTCCGCGCATGGACGATCGGACCAGATGCCCCCTCCTTCTACCGGCGTGACAATCTGATCGATGCCGCTGCCGCCCTGAACGAGGAGCTCGAGGCGGAAGGCTCGGATCAGCGAGTCGTGGTCGAGGCTTCCTTCGAGAGCGGCGGCGCGTGGGCCGACTATCTCCAGAAGGTCACGCTCGCTGCCGAGTCGGGACAGGCGCCGGATATCGTCCTCGCCGGACACGAGAACATGGCGCCATGGGCGTCGGCGGGCTACCTCGTGACCCTCGACGACCTGCTGGCCCAGTACCCCGATGCATTCGCCGACGTGATTCCCCGCCTCTGGGATGCCATGAAGCTGCAGGGCGTGACCTACGCGATCCCGCAGGACACCGAAGCGCGTCCGATGTACTACCGCAAAGATCTGCTTGCCGAGCTCGGCTGGTCCGAGGAGGATATCGAGTCGCTGCCGGATCGAGTGCGCAGTGGAGAATGGACGATGCAGGACCTAGTGCAGACCGCGCAGGAAGCGGTTGAGGCCGGGGTCGTGGACGAAGGCAAGGGCTGGTACCACCGGCCGACGAAGGGCCACGATCACTACATGTTCTACTACGCGAACGGTGGTCGAATGCAGGATCCCGAGTCTGGCAAGCTGGTGATCACGCGCGACGCGCTCGAGAAGCACTTCCAGCTGCACTACGACGCGGTCAACACCTGGAACATCACGCCCAAGAACTTCCTTGGCTCCGATTTCCGCCAGTGGCATGAGACGGTCACCAGCGGAACGGTCCTCTTTGCGAACGCCGGCACGTGGACGTGGGCCGAGTGGATCAACACCTACGAGGTTCCGGAAGAGGAGCAGTGGGAGAACGTCGGCTTCACGCTGATCCCGGCGGCGGAGCCGGGCGGCGAGCCCACCACGCTCTCGCACCCGCTCGTCTACATGGTCACCGAAGCGAGTGAGAACCAGGAGCTTGCCTTCCGCCTGCTGGCCAAGGCGACAACGCCCGAGCTGAACTCGCGACACTCGGTGGAGAGCGCCCACCTGGCCGTCCTCACCTCGCAAATCGATGATCCGACCTACGCCGAGGACGAGTTCCTGGCGGCGGCCAGCTACATGAGCGAGTACACCAACTTCATCCCCAACCATCCTGACTACGGGGCGTACGACGAGGTGATCTTCCGGTTCCTCTCCGCCGTGCAGGCCGGCGAAATGAGCCCGGCAGAAGCAACCGAGGCGGCGATCCAGGAGCTGCAGGCGCAACTTGGAGACGAGCTGATCGTCGAGTAGACCGACGCTTCCCGAGGGCGCCGAGGACCGGCGCCCTCGGCTCATGATCCGGAGGAAGGCTCGCGATGGTCGGTCAGGAACAGGCGATGCCCTCGGCGCGGTTCAGCGCCATCAGCGGCTTCTGGCGGAATCACGGCACCGCCCTGTTCTTCATGCTGCCGGCGCTGGTCGTGACGCTGGTGCTCTTTTTGGCGCCGGCGATCATCACCCTCGGCCTCGCCTTCACGGACACCGCGACGGCGACCGGCCTCTCGCGCTGGGAGTGGATCGGTTGGGCGAACTTCGAGCAGCTGCTTCGGAGCTCGTTCACCTCCATCATCCTGCGCAATACGGTCTTCTACGTGTCCACCACCCTTGCCCTCAACATTGCGCTGGGCCTTGGACTTGCCATCCTGAGCGTCCACGTTCGCGAAGGGCCGGGCCGCTTCTTTCGGGCGCTCTGGCTCCTGCCGCGGATCACCCCGTCGGTCGTGTACGCCCTGATGTGGGTCTGGGCCAGTGCCAGCCCGCCATTCGGCATCATCAACCAGGTGCTCGCTCCCTTCGGCGTTGAACCGCGCGCATGGCTCTCGACCGATCCGTGGCTGATCGTGATCATGATCAACGGGTTCGTGGGTGCCAGCTTCGGGATGATCGTGTTCACCAGCGCGATCCAGTCGATCCCGGAGGATCTCTTCCGTGCGGCCCGGGTGGACGGAGCGAGCGCATGGCAGATCGTGCGGCGCATCACCCTGCCACTCCTCCGTTGGCCGATCCTGTTCGTCTTCGTCTACCAGGCGATGAGCCTGCTGGCCTCGTACGAGTACATCCTGCTCACCACCGATGGCGGACCCGGCCTGTACGGCACTGAGGTCTGGAGCCTGTGGGCGTTTCACACCGCCCTGAACAGCTACTACGGCAACCTGCAGTTCGGCCTCGGGGCGGCGATGGCGACCGTCCTGGTGCTCATCGGGATCGTGGTGAGCGCGTCGTTGTTGCGACTCTTCCACTTCGGGAGCCTCGTCAGCGAACCACGCGTGGAAATTAGCTAGATGACCGTGCGAGAGCCGATGCCCAGCGGTGGGCGCTTCAGCGTTCTCGGCCTGGCGCCCTACCTCGTCCTGGGGCTGGTATCGCTGCCACTCATCATCCTCTTCGGCTGGCTTCTTTACTCGTCGTTCTTTTCCCGGATGGAAGGGCTGACGCCGATCGGTGGCTTCACCCTCGACAACTGGCGCTTTCTGTGGAACCCGAACAGCGTCCAGCAGCTTGCCGGACGCTCCATCTGGGTCCTGACCTTCAATACCTTCATCTTCGCCATCTCCGTGGCACTGTTGGTCGTCCTCATCAGCTCGATGGCCGGGTATGCGCTCTCCCGCCTCGCTTTCCCGGGGCGCCGGACGTTCCTCTCGGGGGTCCTCATCCTCCACAGCTTCCCGAGCGTCACGCTGCTCATCGCCACCTTCATCGTCCTGCGCTCGATCGGCCTGTTCGACCAGCTCCTGGGCGTGATCCTGGTCAAGGCCGCGTTCGAGATACCCTTCGGCGTCTGGATCATGAAGGGTTTCTTCGACACCGTTCCCTGGGAGTTGGAGATGGCCGCGCTCGTCGACGGCGCGGGGCGGGTGCGGACCTGGTGGCGCGTGATGATGCCGCTCGTCAAACCCGGGATCCTGGCGCTCGGCCTGCTCTCGTTCGTCACGGGCTGGAACGAGTTCCTGCTTCCCTTCATTTTCATGCCGAGTGGCTCACAGGAGACGCTCAGCACGCTGGTCCGATCCATCCTCGGGGAGGGGCGGTTCGTCGACTATGGGCTGCTCACCGCGGTCGGGCTCTACTACGTGGCGCCCATCCTGGTGCTCTTCGTCCTGGCCCAGGACCAATTGATGCGTATCTACGGCGGCGGAGTGAAGGGTTAGACCGATGCAGGTAGAGCTTCAACAGCTGACGAAGTCGTTCGGCGACGTGCTCGCCGTCGACGGGATCGATCTCGAGATCAAGAGCGGTGAGTTCATCGCCCTCCTCGGCCCGTCCGGCTGCGGGAAGACGACGACGTTGTTGATGGTCGCCGGCATCTACCGGCCGACCTCGGGGCGGATTTTGTTCGGCGGCCGGCGGGTGGAACAGCTGCATCCGCGCGAACGCGGGATCGGCATGGTCTTCCAGAGCTATGCCCTCTATCCGCATATGACGGTCGAGCAGAACATCGGCTTCCCGCTCGAAGTGCAGCGCGGGATCGATCGCGCCGAGCGGTCGCGGCGCATTCAGGAGGCCTCGGAACTCGTGCGTGTCGATGAGCTGCTCTCGCGGCGCCCGGCGCAGCTCTCCGGCGGTCAACAGCAGCGTGTCGCGCTGGCCCGGGCTCTCGCCAAGCGGCCGGAGGTCCTCCTTCTCGACGAGCCGCTCAGCAACCTCGACGCGCGGCTGCGCCACGATATGCGTGGCGAGATCAAGCGGCTGCAGAAGGATGTCGGCATCACCTCTGTGTTCGTGACGCACGACCAGCAGGAGGCGTTGACGATGGCCGACCGTGTGGCGGTCATCAACCGTGGGCACCTCGAGGCGTACGACACGCCGGAGACGCTGTACGACCGACCACCCAACCGGTTCGTCGCCGAGTTCATCGGCGATCCGAAGATGAACTTCATGCCGGTCGAGGTCGAGCGACGCAATGGCAGCGTCGGCTTCCGGTATGCCGATCTGGGTCTCGACCTTGAGGCGCCGGTCGGGTCGACGGCGCCCGATAGCCTGCCGTCGAACGCATGGCTTGGCATCCGACCGGAGGATCTGCGCATCGTGCCTCCCGACACGGGCGACATGGCGGGCGAGATCTACATCATCGAGCCCTCCGGGCGCGAGAAGCTGGTCGACATCCAATCGGGTGAGCAGCGCTTCCGCGTTGTCGCCGAACCGGGGTTCGACGGCCGGATCGGTGACGCGGTTGGGCTGCATCTGGACCGGGAACGCATGCACCTGTTCGACCGGGAGAAGGAGACCAGGCTGCTGTGACCGATGCCGGCAGTGGGCCGCCGGCAGCTCACCCCGACTCCCTGCTTGTCAGGCCCGATGGCTCGACGGTGTGGCTCAAGGTCCATCGCTGCGTCTGGTCCGGACGCCATGCACCCAACTCGCTGGATTCCGTTCGGGAATGCCATCGTGCCGGCGTGGCCCGCGCCGAGGTTGACCTTTGGCTCCTGCGTGATACGGACGGCATCATCGACCACGATGACCTGCTGCACCGTCCGGGTCGAGGCAATCTGCGTGCACGAGAGATGAGCCGGCGGGATGTGCTGCGCGCTCCCCCCGATGCCCAACCCGCGCTGCTCAGCGAGTTCGTGGATGTCGTCCGGCGTGAGTCGTATCCCACCCGGATCGAGATCGACATCAAGGACGAGCTGCCCTGGCCGCCCCAGCGCGTCGACGAGATCCTCGGCCTTCTCGCGCCGATTCGGGAGCGGGTCACGCTGGCAGGATGCAACGACGAGACGCTGCGCCGGCTTGCCGCGGCGGACGGGCAACTGTCGATCGGGTTCAATCCAGCCTTCCACCTCGACTGGGTCCCCCTTCACCGTCGCCACGAGCTGGCGGGCACCGCGGGGCCGGACGGCTGGCTGAACCGCACGGGCCAGCAGAGCCTCTCCGCCCGTCTCTCGGTCCTGCGCAAGCTCGTGCCCGCCGCAGACGAGCTGCACCTGCGGCTGGAGGCCTTTGAGCACCTGACAATCGACGCCGCCACGGACACCGTCGGCCAGCTGCACGCGCACGGCTGGGCCGTCGACGTCTGGACGCTGGATACAGGAATGACGCGCTGGCGCGCCAGGATGAACGCTGCGGTTGCAGCGGGCGTCGACATGATCACCACGACGACGGCGCCGAACCTCGCTCGCGCCTTTCGAGATGGAGCGCCCAGACGATCCGATGCGCCGGCTCTTGCGGCTGGCGAGAAAGTCACCGGGCTGGCACCGGGCACGGCTCGTCGACGTCGGCGGGACGCTGATGGGATAACGAGGTAGTGGCGGAAGCCGCCAAAGGCTTCTCAAGCGCGCGCGTTCGTCTCATCCTGTCGTGGCCAGTTGGCCCGACAGGAGGAAATGCAGCAATGCCGACCGGCAGGGCCCGGCGGCACAGCCCGTGGGGGTCGAAAACCCAGATTCGGTCATGCGGCGCGTCCGTGGTACTCGTG
>JBBJNX010000064.1:0-8802 GCA_037721115.1 Candidatus Limnocylindria bacterium | reverse complement strand
GACGCTCGACCGGGTCCCGGGAGTCGGCGGTGGCCACCGGCACATTGACCATGCCGATCTCCTCACCGTAGTAGATGGTGGGGGTGCCGCGCAGCGTGAGCAGCAGCAGCATGCCGACCTTCGCCTGGTCGCGCCCCGCGCGCCGCGGCGATGCGAAGCGCGGCTGGTCGTGGTTTCCGAGCACCCAGCTCGCCCAGGCGCCGGGGGGCAGGACGCCCTGCACGCCCTCGACGGCGGCGCGCACCGCATCTGCGGTCCACGGCGCATAGGTCAGATGGAAGTTGAACGGCACATGGATCTCGTCCTGTCGTTCCCCGTAGAACTTCGCCCACGTCTCGTAATCGGGGTGATGAAGCTCGCCGATGCTGACCCGGTCGCCGGGGTAGGACTCGAGCAGACTCCGAAAGTCACGGTAGAGCTCGTGCATATCCGCGTGACCGAGGTCGTGAAGATGGAGCTGCCTTCCCCAGCTGCCGAGTCGGGCAACCTCGGCCGGCGACGGGTTCGGCGGGTTGTCACGGAGATCTGGATCCTTCGCCACCATCTGCGCGACATCGATCCGAAACCCATCGACGCCGCGATCCAGCCACCAGCGAGCGACGTCGAACATGGCCGCTTGGGTCTCGGGGTTGCGCCAGTTCAGATCCGGCTGCTCTTTCAGGAACGTGTGCAGGTAGAACTGCTCTGTGGCCCCGTCCCATTCCCAGGCCGGACCGGCGAACATGCTGATCCAGTTATTCGGCGGCCCGCCGTCAGGCGCGGGATCGCGCCAGAAATACCAGCCGCGCTTCGCGGCGTCACGAGACGCGCGCGACTCGACGAACCACGGATGCCGGTCGGACGTGTGGTTCGGCACATAGTCCACGAGAACCCTGATGCTGCGCTCGTGGGCCGCGGTCAGCAGGGCGTCGAAGTTGGCGAGCGACCCGAAGAGCGGGTCGACATCGGTGTAGTCCGCCACGTCGTAGCCGAAGTCGGCCATGGGCGAGGGGTAGAAGGGAGCAATCCAGATGGCGTCGATGCCAAGCCAGGCGAGGTAGTCGAGTCGGCCTGTGATGCCCTCGAGATCGCCGGTGCCGTCACCGTCCGCATCGGCGAAGCTGCGTGGGTAAATCTCGTAGACGACAGCGTTCTGCCACCAGCGTGGCTGTTTCTGCTGCATGCAGCAAAGGCTAGACCGATGCGGCCTGTTACGATCGGCGCCGATGACTGAAGTCCCCGTCCCCACCGATTCAGCAGCGCCCGCTGAGCTGGCGCGCGGTCGTACCCCGGCCCTCGATCCGGTCGAGCATGATCAGCTGTTTCGCCAGGCGGCCGCGCTCTTCAACGGCGTTCGGTACTGGCACGCCCACGAGGCATGGGAGACGCTCTGGCGCGCGGCGCCCGACGAGGATCGCGATCTGTACCAGGGGTTGATCCAGGTGGCCGCCGGACTCCTTCACCTGCGTCGTCGGAATGTACGCGGCGCCCGCAACAAGCTGCGTGAGGGGCTCGAGAAGCTCCGAGGCTATGGGCCCGCCTACCACGGCATCTTCCTCAATGAGCTGGTTCGCGAGGCAAGAAGGCTTCTCGATGATCTCGATGGCGGCGTTCTGCCATACCTCATCCCGCCGGTGATCCGGTTCACGGAGACCGACACGCCCGATTTCAGCCGGTGAACGAGGACCGGGTCGAGCGCGACTCGATGGGCGAGGTGCTGGTCCCGGCACACGCGAAGTGGGGGGCGCAGACCCAGCGTGCCGTCGAGAACTTTCCGATCTCGGGCATGCGCCTGGAGCGGTCACAGATCGAGGCGCTCGCGCGCATCAAGGCGGCGGTGGCATCGGTCAAGCGCGAGCTGGGGATGATCGAACCGGATCTCGCCACCGCCATCGTTGACGCGGCCGACGCTGTCGCGCGTGGGGAGCACGACGACCATTTCCCGATCGATGTGTTTCAGACCGGCTCGGGCACGTCGAGCAACATGAACATGAACGAGGTGCTGGCCACGCTGGCCGCCGAGTTGCTTGGGCGTTCGGTCCATCCCAACGACGACGTGAACCATCCGATGTCGTCGAACGACATGTTCCCGGCCTCGATCCATATCGCCGCAACGGCGGGCGTCATCCGCGATCTGATCCCCGCCCTGGAGCACCTTGCGGCCTCCCTTGAACGGAAGGGAGACGAGTTCGCCGATGTCGTGAAGTCGGGTCGTACCCACCTCATGGACGCCACGCCGGTCACCCTTGGCCAGGAGTTCGGCGGCTATGCGGCGCAGGTCAGCTACGGCATCGAACGGCTTGCGGCGAGCCTGCCGCGCGTCGCGGAGCTCCCGCTGGGCGGCACCGCGGTGGGAACCGGCATCAACTCGCCGCCCGGCTTTGGCGGTCGGGTGATCGCGGAGGTAGCGTCGGCCACCAGCCTGCCCCTCACCGAGGCTCGTGACCATTTCGAGGCACAGGGCGCCAGGGATGGGCTGGTCGAGCTATCGGGACAACTGCGCACGATCGCGGTCAGCCTGACGAAGATCGCCAACGACCTGCGCTGGATGGGATCGGGGCCCCGCGCCGGCCTCGGCGAGATCAACCTGCCCGACCTGCAACCCGGCAGCAGCATCATGCCGGGCAAGGTGAACCCGGTCATCCCGGAGGCGACCCTGATGGTCTGCGCCCAGGTCGTGGGGAACGACGCTGCGATCGCGTGGGGTGGAGCGGCCGGCAGTTTCGAACTCAACGTCATGCTGCCGATGCTGGGCCGCAACATCCTCGAGTCGATCCGGCTCATCGCCAACGTCAGCCGTCTGCTGGCGGATCGCTGCGTCGACGGCATCACCGCCAACGTGGAGCGAATGCGTAAGTACGCCGAGAGCTCACCGGCCATCGTCACGCCACTCAATCGCCATCTCGGCTACGAGGAGGCGGCCAGTATTGCCAAGCAGGCGCTCGCCGAGCGCAGGACGATCCGGGAGGTCGTCCTGGCGCGAGGTCATGTCGAGACCGGGCGCCTCACCGAGACCGAGCTGGACGAGGCCCTCGACGTCATGCGGATGACTCACCCGTAACCCTCATTTCCCTCGGTCCATACCCGGCTCTGGGAGCCAGGCGTACTCGAGCGGTGATGGCGGGCCCTGCCCCATTCCATCATTCTGGGCATGAAGCCAGACGAGCAGATCGCCGGCAAGGTTCGGCCGCGTGATGCTGTCGATCCCATCGTCGTATCTTGCGATCGTGCGGCTGGCACCACGCTCGAGATCATGCACGGCAAACTTGGATGAGTCCGCGCCCCACATCGCAACGAACCTGCCGCCCCCGGACGGATAGTTCACGTACTCCTGTGGGCCGATGCGAAGCGTCGAGATCGTCTGTGTCTCGAATGAGTATCTGAAGAGACGGCCCCAGTTGAACATGGCGAAGCCGGCGTCCGGCTCTTTCCAGGTAACGCCGTCGTCGTTCAGGATCGGCATGGTCGCGTTCCCGGATGTGTCGAGCTGTACGGGTACTGCACCGGGCGTACTGAAGTCGAGCAGCATCACATGCCGCACGTCCTCGGCCGGATCGGCGCCGATGGCAACGTCCACGTACGCTACCCGGTCCGCGTAAACCGATGGGAGCCAGAACGCCCGCTGCGCTGCGTCGGCCTCGGCCAGCAGTCGTGGTTCCCACTCCGGCGTCTCTGCCATCCAAAGTTGAGTGACGGCGGTCCCACTGAACCCGCGGTCGAATGATGTCCACGCCACGCGCCCCGCATCGACGTCGAATGACGGGACGATGCTCGGGATGTCCTCGTCGCCCGGATGCGAGTCGAGCAGGAGCGGCTCGCCACCCGGCTCGGTCAGCAGCCACAGGTTCCACCAGCGTTCGCCGACGGAGCTGATCTCGGAGAATGCCCACACATCGGTATCTCCGGCGACCTTTGCCAACTGACGGTCGCGCTCTGGATTTCGCCACAGGAGCTCGGGCTGAGGCTGTCCGGGGATGTACCGCCAGAGGTCCGGAGCGCCGTCGCCGACCGGTCCGTCAAGGACCCCGGATGACCAGATCACGGCATAGCTGTCACTGGCAAAGTCGAGCATTGGCCAGACCCAGGCCGGGTTCAGCTGCCCGACCTCCAGCTCGAGTCGATTCGGGCTGGGCCGCACCGCTTGCTTACTCGGGGCCGTCGTCGCCGAAGCCGATGCGGACGGACTGGCGGTCGGGACCACCGGTGCGTGCGACGTGGGTGACGTGGGCGAGGTGGGCGACACGACCATTGCCGACGGGGCCGGGGTGGCGGCCGTGCAGGCCACCACCCCTCCGACGAGCAGCGCGGTCAGTGCCGCGAGGCAGCGTCGCCGATCCATCACCACACGACCCGGCGGGTGTGCTCCGCGATCAGCGCGGCGATGTCCCGCGTGGGATCCCAGAACTTTCCGGTGCTCCCACCCTCGTCGCGTGAAGAGTCGGTGTAGTAGATGCGGGCGAAGGTGGTGCCGGTGTAGTTTCCGTACCACCCGTACGCAGCGATCCAGTGGCCGATCGAGACAACTGGCTTTGGCCAGCTGATCAGGTAGTAGCCCGAATTCGGGTCGTGCGGCTTGACCGGGATGGCGAGCGGCATCTTCGAGCTGCTCACGTTGCTGCGGACGTAGCCCTGGAGCTCGTCCCCGGAATGGCCGTCGTTGTTGCGATCACGGACATCTGTCACCACCCAATCCCAATCTGCCGGCCGGCGCGGCGAACCGGCCGTGCCGAGCTCGAGACCATCCTCGAGCTCCGGCGCGCTCGTGCCACCGTTGATGTCCGTCTTCATCCAGCCCGCGATCTTGGCCTGCGTAAACTTGTTCGTGCCTGATTGGGCGGCCCAGCTGTAGTTCGCAATGACCTGGCCCGTCGCAGGGCCACAGTACGTACCCTTCGTCTGGTCACGTGCCTCGACCGACACGTACGCCTGCGGGACGTAACACGCCTGTGTCTCTGCCTGCGTGCCGTCGCTCGTCGGCGTGACGCACGAGAGCGAGACAAGGTCCGTTCCATCGGCCGCGACCGATGCAAGATAGGCGTCCGAAGCCGCGATCTTGCGCTCGCCTGCGGCCACCTCCTCCGTGGTGAGCGGCCGCTCCGATCTGGGTTCGGTCGGCGGTTTGGTCAGTTTCGCCGCCGATACTGGTCCGGCCAGCATGGCGCTCAGCACCAGCCCGCCGAGGGCGGCGCGTGCGATCCGGGATCTGAACATGGGGCAGCCTCCTGTCTGGATGGAGGCGAGCCGTAGTTCTTCGACGAACGTCCGTTGGCGTTGTGGCCATGTTGCTCCACAGCCTATTAGCAGCCGCTTACTGGCCGCTTACTGGGCTGATCGCGAGCGCACGTGAAAACGCCGACCCGTCTCCGAGCCGGCGTTCTCCCGATCCGTCATGTCGGGGTGCCACTACTTCAGCCCCGTTATCGTTGGATTACAGGAACCCAACACGACGGTTCTTCAATTGTGTTCGCATGATGCTCGTCCGTCCGTCATGTCGAAAGGGTCGAATGTCCCGGCTGTCCCGGGATGTCTCCGGTTGCGGCGAATGGACCCGCGTCGGCATCGGCCGCACCATCGTCTCGAACGATGATCACGTCCGGCCCCACCGACACGATCCGATCAGCCTGCAGTGCATTTCCCTGCTCCAGCAGTCCACCGCCGACGATGAGCGCCGTGACTCTCCGCTGCTCTTCGTTGACGACGAAATCGCTGACCTGACCGGCCACGCTTCCGCCCTGCGTGACCACCTTGCGCCCGACGAGCGAGCGATCGCCGCCGCGCGCGTCCCGGAACGCCTCACCGGATGCTTCGGGCGTGTGCGCCACCTCGTCGCCTTCGACGGTGATCGCATCGGGACCGATGGAGCGCACGTCCTCGATCTCGACGATTGCCTCGTCGCTGCTGAATAGCCCGCCGCGCTTCATGACGAAACCGAGGAGCCTGCCATCGTCGGGCGAGATCACGACTTCATTGACGGCTCCCAATTTCTTCCCATCGCGGACGTCGATGATCGCCAGCCCGGCGAGATCCGTTCCCGTTCGCATGCTGCTGCTCCTTCTTCTGCGTTGTCGCTCACGGTGCAAGGTTCATTCCTTGCGCATGGTCCGATCGCTATCTATGGGCCTTCCCCAAGCAGACGCAGACAGCCGGACCGAATCCTCGGGCGATCGGTCGCTGCGGAGGGTGCGGCGAGAGAATCGGTAGAATCGGTCCTCGCCGCATGGCGCCAGCCTGCCCAGGAGATCCCCTTCCATGACGAAGACGTACCAGAACCTGATCGGCGCCGATTGGAAGGACGCCGCGTCGGGTGCCACCTTCACCAGCATCAGCCCGGCCGATCACGACGAGGTGATCGGCGAGTTTCCCGCCTCCGGCCCGGCCGATGTCGAAGCAGCCGTCGAGGCCGCAGGTCGAGCGTTCCCCGCATGGAGCGCCATGCCGGCCCCGAAGCGTGGCGAGATCCTGTTCCGCATCGCGCGAACGCTGGCCGAGCACAAGGACGAGCTCAGCAAGCTCATGACGCGCGAGATGGGCAAGGTCCTGCCCGAGGCACGCGGCGACGTGCAGGAAGCGATCGACGTCGCCTACTACATGGCCGGCGAGGGGCGGCGCCTGTTCGGGCAGACCGTGCCGTCGGAAATGCCGAACAAGTTCGCGATGGCCATCCGCCGACCGATCGGCGTCGTGGGCATCATCACGCCCTGGAACTTTCCGGTGGCGATCCCCGCGTGGAAGCTCTTCCCGGCGCTGATCTGCGGCAACACGGCGGTCATCAAACCAGCCTCCGACACCCCCGCCTGCCTGGTCCGATTCGTGGAGCTGCTCGTCGAGGGCGGCCTGCCGGACGGCGTCGTCAACGTCGTCACGGGTTCCGGAGCGGAGGTCGGCAACGCCATCGTCGATCATCCGGACGTCAAGGTCATCAGCTTCACCGGTCACACCGACACCGGCGTCGAGATCAGCACCCGCGCGGCGAAGAACCTGAAGCGCGTCAGCCTTGAGCTCGGTGGCAAGAACCCGATCGTCATCTGGGAGGACGCCGATCTCGACCTCGCCCTTGATTCGGTCGTCTGGTCGTCGTTCGGCACGAGCGGCCAGCGCTGCACCGCGGCCTCGCGGCTGATCGTGCATCGGGCCGTCCATGACGACTTCGTGCATCGGCTCCAGCAGCGCGTGGGACAGCTCGTCCTTGGCGACGGACTGGACGAGAAGACCGATGTCGGTCCCGTCATCAACGAGGCCGCGATCGAACGCATTGCCGCCTATGCCGCCATCGGGCGAGATGAGGCCGATCTGGTCATCGGCGGGGATGCCGCCCGCGACGGCAAGCTTGCCAAGGGATCATTCTTCAAGCCGACCATCTTTACCGAGGTCAAGCCCGATGCGCGCATCGCGCAGGAGGAGATCTTCGGGCCGGTCGCATCGGTCATTCCCGTCACCGAGTGGGACGAGACCGTGCGAATCGTGAACTCCGTCAAGTACGGGCTGTCGACCTCGCTCTTCACGCGCGATATCAACCTCGCGTTTCGTTCCATCCGTGACTTTGACTCAGGGCTGGGCTACGTGAATCACGGCACCATCGGCGCGGAGGCGCACCTGCCGTTCGGCGGCACCAAGGCCACCGGCAACGGCCACCGCGAGGTGGGACAGGCGGCGCTCGACTTCTTCAGCGAGTGGAAGAGCGTGTACATCGACTACTCGGGCAAGCTTCAGCGCGCGCAGATCGATACGACCTTCGTCGACGAGTAGGGCGCGGCACCTTGCCGTGGCGCGCGCCGGGTGCAAGGATGCGTGGCGTGCAGCTCCCGTACTTCCCGCTCCACACGGTCGTGTTCCCGCACCTGCCGATTCCGGTGCATGTCTTCGAGGAGCGATATCGCGCCATGGCGACCGACCTGATGGCAAACGGCTCGCCCTACGCGGGCCGTTTCATCGTCGGCATGATCGTCGACGGGCCCGAGGTTGGAGGTAACGCCACCACCCGTCCGGTCGGCACCATCTGCGAGGTACGCAGCGCGGAGCGATTTCCTGATGGGCGATGGGTTCTGCTTGCCATCGGCGTCGGACGCGCTCGCCTCGGCGCGATCGATCGGAGCGGGCCGTACGCGATCGTCGAAATCGACCCGCTCGACGAGCCGGAGGGTGACGGGGCAGACACGTTGCTCGCGCCCGCCCAGCGAGCGCTGGATCGGTACATGGCAACCGTGAAACGTTTTGTGGTGCGCACCGCGTCTGTACGCCATGAATCGCAGGAGACCACCGACGTGGCCGCATCTCTGGACATGATGCTGAAGCCGATCCAGCTGCCGAATGATCCGGTCGCCGCCAGTTATGCCATCGGCGGCCTCCTCCAGATCGAGCTCAGTCGCAAGCAGCACCTGCTCGAGCTACCCGATGCCGCGACGCGCCTGCGCGCTGAGGTCGATCTCCTGCGACGCGAGTCAAGCCTGCTCGACGATGGTGCCCTTCCGCCGGTCCAGGCCTCCGACATCGGCTACAACCCCAACTGATTCCGATGCGTTCCTTTCACGGCGCTCCGGTCCTGCTAGTCCTGCTCGTCGTCCTGGCGGCGTGCTCCACGCCCGCGGACACCACGTCGTTCGCTCCGTCGGCGCTCCCGTCCGCCAGTGCATCGGCGTCCATTCCCGGCGGCACCATCACCCCCTCGCCCTCGCCATCCTCGTTGGTCGATCCGACTGCGAGCGCATCGCCCACGCCGACCCAGACGCCCACGCCGACCCAGACGCCCACGCCGACCCAGACGCCCGTTGCGACCCAGACGCCCGTTGCGACCCAGACGCCCGTTGCGACCCAGACGCCCGTTGC
>JBBJNX010000063.1:0-8849 GCA_037721115.1 Candidatus Limnocylindria bacterium | reverse complement strand
CTCCTTCGAGCGAACGATACGGAGCTGTCTCATTTGCACCGTGGAACTTCACTAACGCCGCGATTTGACCCGTGTGATGAGAAGACCGCAATCGAGTGCTGCCTCCTTCGTCGTTAGCCCCGTGGGGCAGGTCACCACCTCCAGGCTTCACCGCGCCAGCCACCCATGCCACTTTGTCGCCGAGCATGAAGTGCCCATGCTCAAGACGCGGCCATCAGCACGTGCCGCACCGGCCGCCTGGCCCGTCGGATGCGCGCCAGATTTCTCCCGACCACCCGCTGACGACAGGTGACGCACACACTCCACCGGCCGTCGCGCTCCAGCTCGATGGCATGTTCCGGCACGAGGACACGCCACCGACGACGCGGGCGCGCACGGATGATTGACCGATGCGCTGCGAGCGCGGCCGCGGCGCCTGGCACTCCCAGCGCGACCGCGTGACGCAGTGAGCTCCGGTATCGGGCGGACTCGAGGCGAAGGGCATCAGCATCGGTCAATCCGTGACGTCGATACAGCTCGAAGGCGATCTCGTAGAACGCGCGGCCGTGATGGAGTGCGCGTCGTCCCCGCCGAGACGCCGGCGACAGCCAATGGGCCAGCTCATGAAGAAGCGTGAGGCGCTGGTCGATCTCATCGCCTCCCGCCCGAACCGCGATCATGCCCTCGTGGCGTCGCGTGACGCCGGTCGATTGGACGCCGGCGCGGCGTCGCCAGGAAAGACGAGGCGGCGCCACCGCCGCATCGGCGCAAACGATCGCGACCAGATCGTTCGCCCAGGCCGGGGTCGTCATCGGCTCGATCGGAGCAGGCGACCCACCTCGAGCAGCCAGGCGTCGAGCTGCGGATCGGCATAGCGATCATCGTCGTATGTGAAGCCAATCATGTCGGATCCGTGCGCTTTCACGTATTCAGCCGGCTCCATCGAGCCATAGGGAAAGGCGACGGCAGCGAGTTTCTCGCGCCGTGGAGCGGCCGGCGGTCGGTGGTCGGAGCGCCGCGCGTCGTGGCGCGCGCGCCATCGGTCCGTCAGGGCCCCAAGACTGTCGCGCTTCACGAGTGGCAGGGTAGCCCGAATGGGGCCACGAGTGCTGCCGCCGCGCGGGACTCAAGCCCAAATCGGCACCGCTACTTCGGTCATACCCGGCCCGGCGCCCCGGTTGAGCGGGTCACGGCCGAGATTTCGACGCTGAGCCGACGGGGAGCCAGTGCAGCAACGTCAGGCGCGGGCGGGTTCGGGTGCGCCCTCGTACAGGCCGAGCCGCGAGACGCCGCGTTGCACCCACCGCGGGGCCCACCAATTGACCGAGCCCATGACCCGCATGAACGCGGGGACAAGGATGCCGCGCACGATCGTGGCGTCGATCAGCACGGCCAGCGCCATGCTGAACCCGAGCGCCTTGATAAGCACCACGGATGAGAGCGCGAAGGCTCCGAAGACCGCGACCATGATGAGGGCGGCCCCGGTGATGATTCCCCCGGTGATCCCGATCCCTTCCGCCACGGCACGCGTGTTGTCGCCGGTGGCGAGGTAGCGCTCCCGGATCCGTGAGAGCAGGAAGACCTCGTAGTCCATCGACAGACCGAACAGGATGGCGAACATCAGGATCGGCGTCGACGCGACGATCGTTCCGGACGGGTCGAAATCGAGCAGTCCCGACAGGTTCCCATCCTGGAAGATCCAGACCAGCGCGCCGAAGCTCGCGGTGATGGAGAGCATGCTCATCAGCACGGCCTTGATCGGCAGGAACACCGATCCGAACGTGAGAAAGAGGACGACGCCGGTCACCCCGACCACGATCGCCACCGCGAACGGCACCGAGCGCGTGAAGCTGGCCATGAAGTCATTCGATCGGGACGAGAGGCCGCCGGTGAGCGTGTCGGAGGCACCCTCGGGCATCGGGATGGCACGGATCTCGTCAATCACGGCACGTCCCTCGGAAGAGTCCGCGAGCGCCTCGCTGAACACGTTCACGCGCGCGATGTCGTCGGCGATCCATTGCTCCACCCAGGTGGCGATCCCGGCCGCCTCGGGAGGGCGCTGATCCTCGGGCAGCGAGATGAGCTGGAGGTACGCGGCTTCGTCGAGGCCCGCGGGCGGATCGAGCACGCTGGCGACCTCGGTCACGCCGGCAACGCCCTTCAGGTTCGCCACGTAGGACTGGAGTTCGGACACCCACGTTGCGTCAAGCCCGCCGTCCACGAGGTACGGCTCATCGGCCTGGACAGCGACCTCGATCGGGTCGGCGTCACCGCCGGGAAACTCGTCGCTGAGGACGCGGAAGCCGGCCACGCTGTCGGATGGAGGCAGGTCGTCGAGATTGCCGCCGGTCGAGAGCTGAATGCCGAAAAAGGGAAGCCCGGCAAGGATGAGCACCAGGAGGACGGGCGAAGCGATGAGGAACGGCCTGC
This sequence comes from Candidatus Limnocylindria bacterium, assembly GCA_037721115.1. Lineage (GTDB taxonomy): Bacteria > Chloroflexota > Limnocylindria > QHBO01 > QHBO01 > JACDBZ01. The sequence goes on along the minus strand of JBBJNX010000063.1, from coordinate 6,440 downwards.
GCATCACTGCACCTGCGATCCGACCCCAGACGCCATGGCCCTGTCGGGCGTCCGCGGCATCAGCATCATCTTCCGCCAGGCGGAGGGAGCGCGGCAGTGGAACGCGGAGACGGTTGACCCGCGGCCCGAGCATGGCGAGCAGCGCCGGAAGCACCGTGAGTCCGAAGACGAGGGTCGACAGGACGGTGACCACGCCTCCGATCCCCATGCTGCGCAGGGCCGGCGACTCGAAGACGATCAGGCTCGACAGGCCGATGGCGACCGCCACCCCGCTGATCGCGACCGCCTTACCGACCGTCGCCATGGTTCGCTCGACCGCGTCCGGCACGGATCGATGGCGCAGTTCTTCCCGGAAGCGGCTGACGGTGAAGAGCGAGTAATCGATCGACAGCGCCAGGCCGATCATCGTCGCCACATTCGTGACGAAGATGCTCATCTCGGTCACGTTTGCGAGCAGGCCGATGACGGCCATGGAGCTCGGCAGGGCGATCGCGGCGATGACGATCGGCAGCAGCGCTCCGATCAGCGTGCCGAAGACGGCGAGCAGAATGAGCATGGCGATCGGCAGGCTGATGAGCTCGGCCTGGACGAGGTCGCGCTCGACCGCCTCGTTGAACTCGTACTGAACGAGCGGCGTCCCGGTCACGACCGTCTCGACGCCCTCCGGCGCGTCGACCAGGCTCGCCAGGTGTTCGGCATCGTCGATCGCCCGCTCGAGCTCCTCGTCCAACCGGACCAGGGCGAAGGTCTTGGTTCCGTCGCGACTCAGAAAGGATGGATCACCGACATCGGCATAGGTGAGGATCTCGCCGACGATCGGCTCATCGCCAAGCGGAGCGACGCTCTTCGCGACCGTCGCCTGGAACTCATCTGAATCTGCGGCGCCGTCTGAGTCGGTGAAGATGACGATGAGACTCGTTGCCTGCTCCCCGAAGCGATCCGCGAACAGCGCCTCGGCGCGGGCGGCCTCCGAACCGGGAACCTGCCAGCCACCCTGGCTCAGCCGCCCACCAGCACTCGCTGACCAGACATTGAGGCCGATGACGACGGCAAGGCCGGCGAATGGCAGCCACCGGCGAGCCCGATACGTCCCCCGACCGAGCGCGGCGAAGATGCCGTTATGCGCGATCAGGTCGTCACCACCCGGTTGCGGCGCGACGGTCGGCTGGCTGTCAGGAGGATTGACGTCAGCGCTGCCGTCGCCGTGGCCGCCGCGGAGGGCGAGCCAGAAGCCGGCGAGGACCGCCAGCATGCCCGCCACGATCAACGGCGTGCGCATCAAACTGAATCTCGATTCATCATGTTTTCGATGACTCTACACTTGCGTGATCTGCCTCGTCAACCGTAAAATGAACGTTCATTCAAAGTAGCGGGACCGACGAATGCCGCGAACCAGCGCCGCCCACGCCATCGAGATGCGACAACGCATGCTGGACGGCGCGCATCGGGCCATGCTCTCCGGTGGGTATCGCGGAACCACCATGCCGGCCATCGCCGCCGAGGCGGATGTCAGCGTCGGGCTCCTGTATCGGTACTTCGCCAGCAAGGAAGAGCTGTATCTCGCGATGTGCGAGCACGTGTCGCAGGCGCAGCTCGATGAGCTGGCCGTGCAGATGGGCCAGATCGCCGATCCGCGGGAGCGCCTGGGCCGCGCCGTCGGGCACTTCGTCGAGAGCCTGGAGGCGGAGCGCTGGGGCGCCATCATCACCACCGGCTGGGCCGAGGCTGATGTCAAGCCCGCGCTGCGTGACCTGCTTCGTCGCCGATGCGACCAGATCCGGGGGTTTGCCGCCATGTTCCTGCGTGAGGCGATCGCGCGCGGCGAAATCGAGGCGGACGTCGATATCGAGGAGCTCAGCCTGGCGACCACCATGCTGATGGACGGGGTCATCGCCCACCAGGCGGAGACGGGCGACCGATTCGACCCTGACCTCGTGACGCGTTCGGTGATCTCGCTCGTCGGCCGCACGCTCCGTCGCTGATCCGATTTCCTCAGAGCGCGTCGCGCGACGCCCGGATGTGAATCTGGCGAATCCTCCGCGCGCCGCTATGATCCGCCACGTGACGCCCAGAGCAACGCAGCCGTGACCGCCCTCGCTCCGGCGACCTGGTGGCGCGGGCTCGGTGGCCTGACCCGATCCGGCAGCTCGATCGAGGCGCTCGCCTGGGCGTTCTACGACTTCGCGAACACCATCTTCAGCTTCGCGATCGTGAGTTTCGCGATGAGCCTCTGGGCGATCCGATTCCTCGGCGAGGGGCCTGGGACGTTCTGGTTCACTGCCGCCGTGAGCGTCTCCGTGCTGCTCAATGCTATCGTCTCCCCCGTTCTCGGTGCCATGAGCGACCGTGTCGGCCGGCGCAAACCGTTTCTCGCGGTCTTCACCGCCATCTGCCTCGTCGGCACACTCAGCATCGGCCTCGTCGACATCCGGCTGGGCCTCGTCGCCTTCGCGATCGCAAATTTCGCCTACCAGGCGGCACTCATCTACTACGACGCGCTGCTGCCGGACGTGGCTCGCCCCATCTCCCGTGGTCGGCTCTCCGGCGTCGGCGTTGCGCTCGGCTACTGCGGCACGCTCCTGGTGGGTGTCCTGCTCCTCGCCGGCATCAGCACCGATGCCGACGGCTCTTCCACGCCGGCAACATTCGCACTGGTCGCAGGCCTGTTCCTGCTCTTCGCTGCACCGCTCTTCCTGCTCGTCCGTGAGCGGTCACGTGGCGGCCAGCGATTCCGCGTGGCCGACGTCCCACGATCGTTCAGCCAGCTCGCGCACACGATCCGGCACGCGCGCGATTCCCCGGGGCTGCTCCGTTTCATCGTCGCCCGCTTCTTCTACTCGGACCCTGTCAATACCGCGATCGTGGTCATGAGCGCCTTCGCCGTCCACGCCATCGGCTTCACCGAGGGGCAGGCACTCCAGGTCCTGCTCATTCTGACCGTCGTCGCCGTAATCGCCTCGCTCGGCTGGGGTGTCCTGGCCGACCGGTGGGGTCCGCGCCGCACCCTGTTTGCCGTGCTGGCCGTCTGGGCGGTCGGCCTCGCGATCATCACCACCTTGTTGGCTCCGGTCCCGTTCCTCTTCGCCGGGGCGCTGCTGGGCGCCGGGCTGGGCGGCGTCGGCGTGGTGGATCGGCTCATGCTGCTGCGCATGGCGCCGGCCGACCGGGTGGGCGAGATGTTCGGCCTGTACGGGCTGGTCGGGAAGTTCAGCGCCATCATCGGCCCCATCATCTACGGCATCATCGTCTCCACCCTCCTGTCGAGCCTGGGCCGCGACGCGTACCGGGTGGCGATCGCCTCGCTCTTCGTGCTGCTGCTGATCGGGATCTGGATCCTGCGCGGCGTTCCGGAGGACGAGCCGGCCAGCGAGGAGGCATTCATGGAGGCAATGGACCGATGACGATCGTGGTGGCCCACCGGGGAGCCTCGACACAGGCGCCTGAGAACACGATGGAAGCATTTCGGCTGGGCGTCGAAGCCGGCGCAGATGCCATCGAGCTCGACGTCCATCTCACTTCGGACGGGCAGCTGGCCGTCATCCACGACGATACCCTCGACCGGACCACCAACAGGACCGGGCCCGTTGTCGAACGCACGATGGACGAGATTCGCGAGGCCGATGCGGGTGCCACCTTCGTGCGTTCCGGCGACTCGGGCTATCCGTTCGCCGGTCGCGGCCTCACCGTCCCGACGCTGCCCGAGGTGCTCGCCTGGCTGCCGGATGCCGTTGGCCTGGTCATCGAGATCAAGGCGCGCGCCGCTGCCGATGCGGTGGTCGAGGCCGTGCGGGACCACCCGGTGCGAATGAGCGGCCGCTTGGCGGTGATCAGCTTCGACGAACAGGCAATCGAACGCGTCCGCGAGCTCGATCGCGAGATCAAGACCGGGTACCTCCTGGTGCCGACGCAGCCGGTCGAGCCCGCGCTTGTCTGGGCCACCGAGCACGGGCACACTGGCGTCTTTCCCTGGGAAGGAGACCTTGGTCTGGATCCGCTGGCGCTCATGGCGCAGGCACAGATCTACGGTCGGGAGATCGGGTGCTACGTCGTCAACGATCCGGAGCGCATGCAGCATCTCGCCGCCTGTGGCCTGTGGGGCTTCGTGACCGACGTCCCCGACGTCGCTCGCGCGGCACTCGGCCGCTGAGCCAATGATTGCGGATCTGGCTTTCGGGATCACGGCCGCTGTTCGCCCCGACCACGCCCGGCTCGGGGCCGAGGTCGAACGTCTCGACTACCGTGAGCTTTGGGTCAACGACACCCCGCGCGGCGACGGCCTGGCGACCCTGTCCGCAGCTGCGTCCGACACGCAGTCGCTGCGCTTCGGCGTCGGCGTCATCGCGCTCTCAGAGCATGCGCCGGCGGAGATCGTGGAGCGCGTTGAGGCCGCCAATCTGCCGACCGACCGCCTGACCGTGGGAGTCGGCAGCGGCTCCTCGGCGTCGCTTCAGCTGGTCCGCGACAGCGTCGCCGAGCTTCGTCGCCTCGTTCCCGACCTGTCGATCGCGGTCGCCGCGGTCGGGCCGCAGATGGCTCACCTGGCCGGTGAGATCGCCGATGCAGTGGTCGCCAACTGGGCGCTCCCGGATCGACTGGCCTGGATTCGCGAGCGCGTCGCCGAAGGAGCATATGCTGCCGGGCGTCCGAACCCGCGCCTGGTGGCGTACGTGCGCACCGCCATAGGTCCCGGTGCCGCTGACCGCCTTCAGGCTGAGATGGATCGATACCGTGGCTATGGCGCACATTACGCCCGAGCATTCGATGCGCAGCCGGGTGGGCTCATCGGCGTGCCCGTCGAATCCGGCGATCCGGTCGAGGTCGCCACGGCGCTGGCACCGTATCGGTCCGTGGTTGACACGCTGGTGATCCGGGGCTTGCCAGCGGATGACCATGATGTCGAGAGCTGGCTGCAGATCGCACTGGCGGCCTCGCCCGGACGCGATCGCCACCGTTGAGCGGCGCTAACTGAGCAGAAACGGCGGCCCAAGCGGGTGAGGCACGGCCGCCGTGCGCGACCGACGGCAGACACCTGGCCAGTGCTGATCCGGCACCGCTGAGCGGCGTACAATCCGCCAGATTGGCCGATGTGGAATCGGTCGGCACCCGTCGCGCTGAATTAGCGCCGCTCAGCGGCGCTCGGACCGTTCGGTCCGTCGGCCCGACGTTTCGTTGACCCATCGATGGCGCGCGGGACGTCAGCGGCGGCGGCCGCCGCTCAGGACGCCCAGGACGGTCCGCAGGATCGTGTTGAAAGCCCCCGAGCGCATGACGCGCGAGCCTTCAGTGGCGACCTTGCCCCAGTCGACGCCCTTCTCCGGCGCGCTCGTCGGACGCATGCGTCGCTCGGCAGGAGACTCGGGATCCGCGACGTCCTCCATCGGCTCGACCGCGTCCTCGAACGCTTTCTTCATGCGAGCGGCGAGCAGCTCCTTGGCGGATTCGGGATCGGTGTCGGCCGCATAGGTCGGCGCAATCTGCGACGCGGTCACGACGGCGTCGAAGACCGCCGGCTCGACCTGCGCCATGAGCGACATCGGCGGACGCATCATCACCCGGGCGGTCGGCATGGGCCTGCCCTTGAGGTCGAGCGCTGTGATGAGCGCCTCGCCGGTGCCCAGTTTCGTGAGCTCGTCCTCCACGTCGTAGTGCTCGGTGGTGGGGAACGTTTCGGCTGTGGCTCGGACGTTCTGGAGGTCATCGGGCGTGAAGGCGCGCAGGGCGTGCTGCACGCGGTTGCCGAGCTGGCCCAGCACCTCGGATGGCACGTCGGTCGGAGAATGGGTGACGAAGAAGACGCCGACGCCCTTGGAGCGGATGAGGCGCGCCACAAGCTCGATCTGGCCCATGAATGTCTTGTTCGCGTCACGGAACAGGAGGTGCGCCTCGTCGAAGAAGAAGACGAGCTTCGGCTTGTCCGGATCCCCGACTTCGGGAAGCGTCGCGTACAGGTTGGCCAGCAACCACATCATGAACGTGCTGAACAGCGCGGGCCGATCCTGCATGTCCGCCAGCTCGAGGACGCTGATGACGCCTCGCCCGTCCTCGGCCGTGCGCAGGAAGTGCTCGACCTCGAACTCGGGGGAGCCGAAGAATGCATCGGCCTCCTGCTGCTCGAGCTCGACGATCTTGCGGATGATGACGCCGGCCGTCGCCGTCGCGATGCCGCCGTACTCGGCCATCTCGAACTTGCCCTCGTCCGAGTTGAGGTGATTGAGCAGGGAGCGCAGGTCCTCGAGGTTGATGAGCGGCAACTGCTTGTCATCGGCGTACTTGAAGGTCAGCGCCAGGACCGATTGCTGCGTGTCGTTGAGGTCGAGCACCTTGGCCAGGAGGATCGGCCCGAAGCTCGAGACCGATGCGCGCAGGCGGACGCCCTTGCCCCCGCGATCAAGGGAAAAAAAAACGACCGGGAACCCCTACGGGGAATAGACCGCAAAGCC
>JBBJNX010000062.1:0-8864 GCA_037721115.1 Candidatus Limnocylindria bacterium | reverse complement strand
TGCGGTAGAAGGCGGCCTCGCAGTCGACGAACAGGATTGTCTCGCCGCCGATCGGCAGTCCCAGTCCCTCCGCCCAGTTCGCGACCGTCTCCTGCGAGACCGGCACGTCGAGCACCGGCTCGTTCTTGGCATCCAGCGTCGCCTCCACCCAGCGCTTCCAGTTCGGCTGCTCGATGCCCGATTGGACCGCCAGGGCGCGCATCGCCTTGACGACCTTCACCGTCTGCGTCCGGTTGCGATAGAAGTCGCCGGTGAACAGGGTATTCGGGCAACGCAGCTCGCAGGCACCGCATTGCGTACAGTGGACGTAGTCGTCCGCCACGTCGGCGACGGTCAGGTTGCCCTGCTCCATGGCCACGATGTTGGCGTGGAAGGCCGTCGGGGTGTGGTTCTCGTTGCGGGTCACCTGCATCACCGGGCAGACCTCGCGACAGAATTTGTGCCCCGAGCTGAAGCAGCCGTAGGCGGCGTCGCGCCACTTCTCCACGAATTCCTCGGCGAGGCCGCCGTCGGACATTGGGTCATAGGGGGGTGCGGTCATGCCGTGCTCCTGTTGATCGCGAAGGACCGATACGGACGGGTCAGGCTGGGGCGGCCGCTCCCTCCAATGCGGGCATCACGCGGTCTCGGACGAGTCGCAGCTGCGCGTGCGTGTCGACCGCATTCGCGATGTCGATGCCGGTAAAGGCCTTGACCAGGTAGGGGTCCACGACGGCGCCGATGATGTGGTTGACCCCCGTCGAGATGATGTCCCGCTCCAGGCGCTCGACCACCTCCTCTGGCGTCCCGGCAACCGAGAACTTCTCCCCGAGCTCCGGTGTGGTCAGTTCCAACGCCTTTGGAACGTCGCCGGCGGCGAAGGCGTCGAGGATCGGCTTGATGTCGGCACCGCTGATTCCATGCCGATTGAGCTGCTGTTCCGGCATGGCGGACAGGTAGAACGCGGCCATGATGCGAGCCGTCTCCCTGGCGGCGACGGAGTCCTCCATGACGGACATGACCAGCCAGGCGCCGAGGTCCAGTTCGTCCACGTTGCGGCCAGCCTTGTCGGCCCCTTTGCGCGCGTGCTCGACCATGTACTCGTACGTCTCTCGTGACGTCCCGATCGCCTGATGCACGCCGTCGAACAGCTCACCTCCGACCTCGAATGACCGCGGACCGCCCATCGCGCCGAGCTTGATCGGCAGCTTCTCCTGCACCGGACGCGCCAACGTCCACAGGCCGGTGTGATTGAAGAACTCGCCTTTGTGGGTCACGGCGCCGGTGTCGAGCAGGGTCCGCATCACCTCGCGCGCTTCGAGCACACGAGAGAGCGGCTTCATGCCGGTGGTATCGATTCCGTGCTGGGGCAGCATCGAGATGTTGCCGAAGCTCACCACGATCTCGGCGCGACCGTTCGTGAGCTGGTCAAGGGTGGCGGCCATCTGGGCAACGTGGGCGGGATCCCGAAGGATGACGTGCGTGACGTTCGGGCCCATTCGGATCTGGGTCGTCTTGTCCGCCGCGGCCGCGAAGAGTAGCCACATGTCCTTCCACCACGTCTCGTCGACCGAGTAGGCAGCGTAAAACCCGCACTCATCGGCGGTCTTGATGATCTCGATCGACTCTTCGAGCGGGTACGCCGGAACATGGCAATAGCTGAACTTGACCATCATCGTGTGCCTCCTGCGGGTACTCGGGATCCCCCTCGCTGGACCGTCTCTGGGTTGCCCGCCCATCATGCCATCGCGGTCAACGGGTTCAAGCGACTGACGGACGAGCACTGTTGCAGACTCTGCTGAGGACATGCTCACGGTCTGGGCCTGCCACCTACCCGGCCTGCGAGTGACATTCGCGTTCATGCGGCCTGAGCTCGCCATCTGGCTCTGCCACGGAGTGACGCGCGCCGATTTGGCGGAGTGGCTCACCACAATCCATCTCCCCTACTTTCTGGGCGGGTACTTGGCGAGGTCGCACACCGTCGCCCGCAGGGCGCATCGGTCTAGAATCTCGCTCGATGATTGATTTTTCTTTGACCGATGCCCAGCGTGACGTGCAGCGCACCGCGCGCGCGTTCGCCGAGCGCGAGATCCTGCCTCGCATTCGGCAGCTCGACGCCGATGCCACCTACGACCGTACGCTGTACGAGAAGATGGGAGCCGCCGGCCTGCTGGGGCTGCCGATCCCGGAGCAGTACGGCGGCGCCGGCATGGACTACATCGCCTTCGCGCTGCTGTGCGAGGAGATGGAGCGCGCCGATACCGCCTTTCGCGTCATCCTCTCGGTCCACACCGGGCTCAACTCGTTGACCCTGCTGCAGTGGGGATCCCAGGAGCAGAAGCAGCAGTACCTGGTGCCGCAGGCGCGTGGCGAGAAGCTCGCCACCTTCGGCCTGACCGAGCCCGGCGTCGGCTCCGACGCGGGTCAGCTGACGACAACCGCGCGCCGCGACGGCGATCGGTACATCCTCAATGGCTCCAAGATCTGGATCTCGCTGGGCGACACGGCGGATCACTACCTCGTCTTCGCCACGGTCGACAAGAGCAAGGGCCACCGCGGGATCACCGCCTTCATCGTCGAGCGCTCATTCCCGGGCTTCAGCAGCGAGTCGCTGCACGGCAAGCTCGGCGTGCGGGCCGGCAACACCGGCATCCTGACCTTCTCCGATTGCGAGGTGCCTGCGGCCAATCGGGTCGGCGACGAGGGAGAGGGCTTCACCATCGCGATGAGCGCCATCGACCAGGGTCGCTACACGGTTGCCGCTGGATCGGTCGGGCTGGCGCAGGCGTGCCTGGACGCATCGGTCAAGTACGCTCACGAGCGCCAGGCCTTCGGCTCCGAGATCGGCCAGCACCAGCTCGTGAAGCAGATGATCTCGAAGATGTACGCCGGGATCGAGGCCGGACGGCTGCTGGTCTGGAAGGCCGGGGTCAGGAAGAACGCCGGCGAGCGGAACACGCGCGAGACTGGCCTCGCCAAATGGTTCTGCACCGATCACGCGGTCGCTTCAGCATTGGACGCGATCCAGGTCCACGGCGCCTACGGCTACTCCAACGAGTACCCCGTCGAGCGCTACCTGCGCAATTCCAAGGGATCGGTCATCTACGAGGGCACCTCGCAGATCCACACCCTGATGCAGGCCGATTACCTGCTCGGCTATCGGAAGGACAAGCCGCTGCGCTTGCCACAGCCTGCTTTCGAAGGCGAGATGTGACCTTGCCCACACGCGAAGTTGCCATCCTCCGATCACATCGATGTTAGGTGCTGGTACTGGGCTGGGAGGCGACTGTCGGCGGCCTTGCTGAGCGTGGATTGGCCGTTCGTGGACGCACACGACGACGTCCGGCCCGCCTAGCGTCGACACCGTCGGTGGATGGCAACTTGGTGAAAGTGAGAAGGCCGGTCGGTCTGCCCACTGGATGCCGCAACCATGACGCACAAGGGTGCCCGCGCAGCGCGAACGGGAAAAGAGCGGCGCGAGTGCCTCGACATGGCGGCGAGCAGTCGTGCCTTCGCTGATGACAAGTGCCGGCACCGTCAAGCGCGGCCGCCAGCCCAGCTCGCGCGCGACGAACGGAGCATTCCGAGCTTTGACGTCGAGCCCACCGAGCAGAGCCTGGGCGTCCACGCGGTCTTGATCTCGATCACGAGCAGATCCTGATGGCCCGTGAGCTCGGCCGCTGCGGCATCGGCCTCCGACTCGGGAAGAGTCGCTCCGCGTTAAGCGTCTTCAATTCGCGTAGGCGGCCGGCCTTGCACCTCGTACGGATACCGTGGCCACGGCGGTCATATCGGGCCGCCCGTATACTCGAATCCGTGAGCCGAACCATCGAGTTGATCGCCGGGCTGCTCCTCGTCCTCGTGGGTCTGGTGGTCCTGGCGAGCGAGCCACTCCTCTCATTCTTCCGCGGCCTTGGCGTGGGCGACGACGTGCTGCGCTGGTGGCCGATTGTGATCATCGGCGCATCGCTCTTCTTCCTGGTGCCTGGCTTCCTCGGAGGGCCGAGCCGCCGACTGCGGGCAGGGATGGTGATTCCCGGGGCGCTCCTGGCGGGCGTGGGCAGTGCGCTCCTTTACACGAGCCTCACCGACCGATGGGGCGCCTGGGCGTACCTGTGGAGCGTCGTCCCGTTCAGCTTCGGGCTCGGCATGTATGCGGCCGGATGGATCGCCGATGCGCCCGCGTTCAAGTGGATCGGTTCCGGGATTGCCGCCGGGGGCGTGGTCGCCTACCTCGTCTTCGCCACCGCATTCGGCGGCGAGGCATTTCGCTTGATTGCCGCAATCGGCATCCTGGCATTCGGTTTGGCGCTCACCGTCGGCGGACTCGCCGACCGCCTCAGCCGGAAGTCATCCGCCTAGGGTTCGTGCCCCCGGCGCTGCAGCCCGCGAAGTTGCCATCTACCGATAGTGTCGCTGCTAGGTGCTCCACTACCGCGGAGCGTATCGCGGCACGGTTCGTCCACGATCAGCCGAGGCTGGTCAAGCGCCATTCGCACCCGCTGCCGGCACCTGGCACCGATACGGTCGATGGATGACAACTTTCACTCGACGATCCCTCGCCGACCGCCTCAGCCGGAAGTCATCCGCCTAGCCTGTCTCGAGCGCGCCGACGATATATCGGGCGGTGACCCGCGCGAGGCCCATCACGCGCGCCGCGCGGTTGCTTGTATCGGGCCATAGGACGCGCGCCGAGGACAGCGCGTGCGCAGTGGCCTCATCCATCGGCGCTGGTCGCCTGATGTCAATTGCAAGGCGCTCAAGCACGGCGGACGTGGCGGTCGAACCAGGCCAGGAGGCGCTCCATGCGGTCGATTCGCCGGTCCGGGCGGCCTGAGCTCTTCATGTCATGGTGCTCGTCGGGGTAGAGGATGAGTTCCACTTCGCGCCCGAGCACTTTGAGTGCTGTGAAAAATTGCTCGTTGTCCGCCGCCGGGCAAATTCGATCTTCCTCGGATTGGAGCATGAGGAGCGGCGTCGTGACCTTGGCTGCATTGCGCAGCGGCGAGGAGCGCCAGAGCGCACGCATCCCCGCATCGCTCAGGGGATCGCCCAGGCCGGCGCGCCGGTTGTAGTGGACGCCGAAATACGAGTTGGCCCAGGTGCTGACCTGGTTGGTCACGCCGTTCTCTGACGACGCCGCCGCGAAACGGTCCGTCACGCCGACGAGCCACTGGGTCAGGAAGCCGCCGTAGGAGAGGCCCATCACGCCCAGTCGCTTCGGATCGGCCAACCCGCGCTCGACCAGCGCATTGACCGATGCCAGCGCGTCTTCGGCGTCGACGGAGCCCCAGCTCGCTGAAAGCGCCCGGACCCATGACCCGCCGAACGTGGCCGAGCCGCGGATGTTCGGCATGAGGACGCGGTAGCCGGCGGCGCACAGCGCCATGGCGTCGAGCGTGCCCCCGGGGCCCCAGGCGCCGGTCGGCCCACCATGCACGTGCAGGATCGCCGGCAAGCTCCGCTTGCCAGCCCCCGGCGGTGACGCGAGCCAGGCGTGGATCGGTCCCGCTGGTCCGTCCAGGTCGAGCTCGGTCAGCTCCACGGTCGGGAATCGTCGCTGCCAGGCAGATCCTTCGCGCGTGATGGCGCGCAGGGAGCCGCCCTCGACGGCGTGGACGTCGCCCGCCCGGGCGTCGATCGCCGCGCTGACCGCGATGCGTCCACCCCCAGCATCGATGCCGGAGCAGGCGATCCGCATCATCGGATCCGTGAGCGTCTCGAGGGTACCCTCGAGATCAACGCGGTACGGCACGTTGCGACCGCGGCTGCCGACGATCACCGCGAGCGCCTCATCGGAGAGCCAGGTCGGACCGGGCGCCTCCTCGCTCATCAATAGGTCGCACCAGGCCCACTCGCCGACGGGCCGGTCGAGCGATGCCGTCAACGATCGTGGCTGGCCTGACGGAAGCTCCATGACCCAGAGCGCGGGCGGGATCTCGTCGGGCGGATCGTCCACGTCGGTGCCGATGAAGGCCAGGTGGCGGCCGTCAGGCGAGAATGCGGGGCGATCCGCATCGCCGGCCAGGCTGACGAGCTCACGAATCTGTGGCCGCGCCGAGTTGGTCCCGACGGACCAGAGCTGCAGGCGGGGGTGAATCGCCGCGTCCGATCCGCGATCGGCGCTGAAAGCGATTCGACGTCCGTCGGGCGCCCACGCAGGGTGGAGCACGTCGAAGTCACCACTCGTCAGCTGCCGTGGCTTCGCGCTCTCGCGAGCCGCCACCAGCCACAGGTGCGCGCGGCGGACAACATGTCCCGACTCGTCGTCACGGAAGTCGAGTCGGGTGAGGCGGCGTGCCACCGGCGTCCGTCCCTTGGGCCCTTCCTCCCCGATCACGAATCGGTGATCGCCCGCTTGGGCCACCAGCGCGAGGCGCCGCCCGTCGGGGCTCCAGCGGACGCTCGACACGCCGCGCTTCAGATTCGTGAGCCGCCACGGCTCGCCGCCATCGAGTGGCAGGATCCACGCCTGCGCGACCGCATCGTCGTCGCCCACCGGTGAGCGCACGAAGGCCACTCGGGTGCCGTCCGGCGAGATATCGGGTGAGCCGTCGCGAACGCGACCCCTCGTCAATTGGCGCGCGCGGCCGCCCCGGTATGGCCGTGTCCAGAGATGCGATTCGTACGCTTCGCGGACGACATGGCGCAGCGCATAGATGACGGATTCGCCGTTGGGAGTCACGCGAAATGATTCGAGCGCGACCTGGGCGCGCACGAGGGCGCGGGGGGTGGCATCGGTCATGGTGAACAAGTATGCCGAGGGACGCGAGATGAGTTGCGCGGATTCCGCATTGCGTCGAGGAATGTTGACCGGATTCCGTGGGGTGTGCCATCCTCCGCCGGTCGAAGCGGCCGTCCCGCCCCGGGCATCCACGCGCCGCAGAACGAGTTGGAGGTACTGGGACGGTGCGACGCCTTCGTTCATCCACGGTCACCCTGGCAATCATCGGACTCCTGCTTGCCGCGTGCACGGCCGTGCAGCCAAACGCGAGCGGCGCCCCGTCGGCGAGTGGCGCCGCGCCAAGCGACGAAGCATCAACCGCGCCCAGCGATGCCGGGACCGCCACCGGTGGCACCGTGCGCATCGGTGTCGGCGGCTATCCGGACAGCCTGAATCCGGGAAATGGCGTCCTGGCGGAATCGTTCACGATGTATGAGCTCGTCTACGACACGCCGATCTCGGTCACCTCGGCAGGCGAGTACGTGCCTGAGCTGGCGAGCGAGTGGTCGGTCTCGGACGACGGTCTGACGTGGACGATGACCATCGTCGAGGGCGCGACGTTCCACGATGGTGAGCCGTTGACGGCCGAGGATGTGGCGTTCAGCGTCGAGCTCTACCGCGATACGGAGGACTTCCCGTTCCTGCCGTCGTATGCGGCCCCGTTCGAGACGGTGGAGGCCACCGATGAGACGACTGTCACCCTGACCACGGCTGATCCGATCAACACGTTCGATGCCTACATGGCCTTCATCTACGTGATTCCCAAGCACATCTGGGAGGCCGAGGAGGATGCCGTCGCCTTCGAGAACGAGGAGATGATCGGCTCGGGGCCGTTCATGCTGGACGCAGCATCGCAGGGGGAATTCATTGAGCTTACGTCCAACACGGAGTACTGGGGCACGCCGCCGAACGTGGAGGGCGTCACCTTCCAGACAATCTCGAACCCGGACGCGCGCGTCACCTCGCTCACGACCGGCGAGGTCGATGCCATCACGGAGTTTCCGGCAACGGCGGTCGGCACGCTCCAGAACGCCGAGAATGTCGCGGTGCACATCGCCGATATCGGCGCCGGCGGCAGCCTCCGCGACGTTTTCTTCAACATCGTTGCCGACGAGGACTGTCCGGAGGACGGCGGCGTCTGTTCCGGTCACCCGGCCCTCAAGGACCTCGCCGTGCGGCAGGCGCTCGCGCACGCCACTGACAAGGCCCAGATTATCGACGTCGCCACGCTGGGTACGGGCTCACCCGGCCTTTCGATGGTGCCGCCGGGTCTCGGCGAGTACTACGCCTCCGACGTCGAGGACTATGCCTACGACGTTGCCGCGGCGAACGCGCTTCTCGACGAAGCGGGATACGAGGACAGTGACGGAGACGGCATCCGCGAATGCCTGTCTGACCAGGATTGCGACACGCTCACCTTCCGTTTCAACTATGCAGATGACATCGACACCGCAGCACGGGAGTCGGAGCTGATCCAGGGAATGTGGGCCGAGGTCGGCGTCGCAATCGAGATCCAGGGCTTCGATCCCGACGCGCTGACCAGTGTCTGCTGCCCGAGCTTCGACTATGACGTCATGCTGTGGGGCTGGGGGTCCGACCCGGATCCCGCGTTCCTGCTCGCGGTCGGGCTGTGCTCGGAGATCGACTCCGGCTTCAGCGAAACGGGCTACTGCAACCCCGATTTCGATGCGCTCTATGACGCCCAGGCGATCGAGCAGGACCAGGCGACGCGTGTCGAGCAGATCATCGAGATGCAGCAGCTCCTGGTCGATGACGTGCCCTACATCATCCCGTACTACCAGCAGTCGATCCAGGCCTGGCGGACCGATACCTTCAGCGGCTGGGTGGAGGACGACCCGACGCTGGGTCTCGAGGACTCGGCTTCGCTCAGCGCCCTTCGACCGGCCGAATAACCGATGCGGACCGAGCGTCCCCGTGACGCTCGGTCCGTCATGCCCGTGACTCATCCCGGCGAGCGGCTGTGCGCGCTTGCTCTGACCGATATTTCGGTGCGTGCTCAGCACGAGCCCTGCGCAGGCACAGCATTCGTGTCGCTCAGCAACCGCAGTTTCGGCCTTTCCCGGCCCGGAAGGCCGTGGTTCGGACTGGTGCCGCGGCGGGGAACCGGGCAGTGAGCGGTCGGGGCGGGTATCTGCTGCGC
>JBBJNX010000061.1:0-9013 GCA_037721115.1 Candidatus Limnocylindria bacterium | reverse complement strand
ACGGCGGCCCCCACCAGGATGCCGTAGCCGAGCGAGGCCAGGGCCGGGATAGGGTGGGTGGCGAACTCGACGATGCCCGTGTCGCGTGTGACCACAGCCGCGACGAGGCCCCAGATCAGGATGGTGAAGACGGGCGCGGCGATGGCGAGTGTGGCCCGCACTGTGAAGAACCGGGCGAAGAAGTAGGCGAAGCACATGCCGATCAGTGCTCCTCCACCCTGGATCGCGGCCAGTCCCAGCACGAAGGCCAGCTCAGGAGAAGTCGCGATCGGGGAGAATGCGAGGGCGATCGGTCGCAGCGGACGCAGGGGATCACCATCCGCCAGGGCCGAAAGGAGCATGGCGATGGCAGCCCACACGTAGCCCCCCGCCAGTCCCGCGATGAGGCCGCGGTACGCCAGACGAAGCCCATTCACTTCGGTCACCATCCGAGGGTAGGCGGTGAGGGCCCGAATCCTTACGGATCGAAGGTCCGCCCCCGCCCCGTACGCGCGGCGAACTTCTGCCGTAGAGTATATATGTATATACTCTACGGCCACCACGCTATTCCTCGTAGCGGCGGAAGATGACGCTGCTGTTATGGCCGCCGAGTCCCATCGAGTTGGAGAGCGCGACATTGACCGTGGCTGCTCGCGCCTGGTTCGGCACGTAGTCGAGCGTCAGCTCCGGATCGGGATGTCGGTAGTTGATGGTCGGAGGGATGCAGCTGGTGGTGATTGCCCTGACGCATACGTAGGCCTCGATGGCCCCGGCTGCCCCCATTGCGTGACCGGTCATCGACTTCGTGCTGCTCACCGCCAATTGATCGGCATGTGCGCCGAAAACCTCGCGGATGGCCATCGTCTCGTATCGGTCATTGAGCGGCGTGCTCGTACCGTGCGCATTGATGTAGTCGACAGCTTCAGGACCGATGCCGGCGCGCGCCAGTGCTGCGCGCATGGCCCGCTGGTTTCCCTCGCCGCGCTCGGCCGGAGCGGCCATGTCGTACGCATCGGCAGAAGATCCATAGCCGATGACCTCTGCGATCGGCCTGGCGCCACGCGCCAGGGCATGTGATAGCTCTTCCAGCACCAGGACGGCCGATCCTTCGGCCACCACGAAGCCATCTCGGGTGGCGTCGAAGGGGCGTGACGCCATCGGCGCCGAATACTCGCCGCTGTCCGGGTCCTTCGGCGTACCGAGGGCCCGCATCTGGCCGAATCCGGCGAAGGCCAGCGGCACAAGGGGGGCCTCGGTCCCGGCACCGAGCATGATGTCGGCCTGGCCACGCACGATCGCCTCCATGGCTTCGCCGATGGCGTGGCCTCCGGTCGCGCACGCGCTGACGACCGCCATGTTCGGCCCCCGCAGGCCGTACTGGATGGCGACCTGGCCGGACGCCGAGTCGGGCAGCATGTGCGGCAGCATGAATGGCGAGACGCGTCGCGGCCCGCGCTCGAGGAGGATCTTGTGGCCCTCCAGCATCAGGCCGATGCCGCCGATGCCGGTCCCGAAGACCATGCCGAAGCGGTCGGCATCGACGTCTCCGCTCACGAGCCCGTTGTCGCCCATCAGACCCGCGTCCCGCAGCGCCTCACCGGTGGCAGCTACCGCAAAATGGGTGTTGCGATCGTGACGCCGGGCGTCTTTCGGATCCATGAAGTCGGTGGCGTCGAAGCCCTTGACCTCGCCGGCCACGTGGATTTCGAATGCGGCCGAATCAAAGAGGGTGATGTCGGCGATGCCGGAGCGGCCGGCTGTGAGAGCGTCCCAGGTCGCCTCCGAGCCAATCCCGACCGGCGACACGATGCCCATGCCGGTCACGACCGCTCGTCGTCCCGTCACGCCGGCATTTCGCGCGGCGTGGTAAGAGAGGCGAGCAGGGAATGATCACCCGGACTGTCGGCGTGATGCGTTGCAGCGTCGGGGCTGATGCGACGGATCAGGCCGGAGAGAACTCTGCTGGGTCCGACCTCCACGAAATCGGTGACCCCGTCGCTGACCATGCGGCGCACGGTCGCGCTCCACTGGACGCCATGGACGAGGTGGTCGGTCAGCTCGCTTCGAAGCCCTTCGGCAGTGTTGATGACGCTGGCATGGACGTTTCCGAGCATCGGCACCTGGGGATCACGGAACGGGACCCTGGTGAGAATCTTCCCGAATTCGTCGCGGGCCCGCCGCATGAGCGGGGAGTGGGCGGCCACGCTGACCGTCAAGCGCGCGGCCTTGCGAGCGCCGACCGTCCGGCTCATCTCGAGTGCGAAGACGAGGGCGGGGATGACGCCGGAAAGCACGATCTGGCCTGGCGCATTCGCGTTGGCCACGCTGATCTCTCCGTGCTGCCTCGCCTCCTGAACGATCTCGTGGACCATCTCGTCGGACAGGCCGACGACGGCGCCCATGCCACCGGCGATCCCGCGTTCCTGCATGATCCGTCCGCGGTCGCGAACGAGGCGCAGCGCATCGCCATAGTCGATCGCATCAGCTGCGACGGCTGCGGCGTATTGCCCCGCTGAGTGGCCCGCCATGGCGATCGGCTTGATCTCGACGCCGGCGTCACGCGCGTCGGTGCGGATGGCCTCGAGGAAGGCCATGCTCATGGCCAGGATGGCCGGTTGGGCGTTGACCGTTCGGTCGAGATCCTCAGCCGGGCCGTCGAGGATCATTCGTGAGATCGGCATGCCGAGGGCGGCATCTGCCCGCTCGAATGCATCGGCGGCCGCGGAAGATCGCGCGACCAGGTCGGCGCCCATACCGACGTATTGGGAGCCCTGGCCGGGAAAGACGAACGCGATCGCGCGCGAGCGTGACGAGTGGCTCGCTTCGGGGTTCTTGGTCATGTGCTCAGCGTGCTCGGGATGCTCGCGGGAGTATAGCCGAGGAGGGTCCTGTGGGGCTTTTCCCGGCCCGTCTGCCAATGTATCGGGCGTTGGAGCACGCCGCCACGCCACCAGGTGCCACATTGCCCGACCTATCGATCGAAACGACGCATGAGCGCCCAGCAGCGTGCACGCCTGCCTGATACATCGGCGCCGCCGATGGATCAGCGGGTGACGTAGCGCGCAACGACCTCGCAGAGGACTGGCAATCCGAAGGCGATGGCGCTCACCGGGACTCGCTCGTCGTGGCCGTGAAAGAGCTCCAGAAATGGGAAGTCCGGCCCGAGGCGGAGCGGCGCAAACCCGTAGCACGGGATGCCCAACTGGGAGAGGGCCTTCGCATCGGTTCCGGGCGTGATCATCATCGGCACCGCGGTGGCGTCAGGATCCGCGCGCGTCAGGGCCTCGTGCATGTAGCCGACGATCTCCGCGTCTGCCGGCCACTCGACCGCGGGCAGTGCCACGACCGCTTCGACGACTGCATCGGCGCCGACGACGCGCTGGAGGTGGGCCAGCAGCTCCTTCTGATCGGTGCCCGGCAGTGTTCGAATGTCGAGCTCCGCCTCGCCCGTGCCGGGCATGACGTTGACCTTCTTGCCCGAGCGCAGGACGGTCGGGGTGACCGTGTCACGCAGCATCGCGTCGAGCGACCGGCGCATGACCGGGTCCTCCACCAGCCTGGCCAGGGTGACGGAGGCCGCTTCCGGATCGTCGTGGGCAAGGCTCGTCACGTCGTCCAGGCCGAGGGCGGACAGGAACGCTGCGACAGCCGGCGTTACCCGAGCGCTCCGTCCGGCCTGGTCCGTCGCGACGGCGACCACCGCGCCGGCCAGCTTGACGGCCGCGTTGTCCGTGTGCGGCATGGAGCCGTGGCCGGGAGTGCCGGTCGTGCGCAGCCGCGTCCAGACGATTCCCTTTTCGGCGACCTGGATGGTGTAGAACCGACGGCCGCCGAGCGTGATCGAGTATCCCCCGACCTCGTTGAGCGCCGCTGCCGCCGGCCGCCCTTTGCTATCGTGGAACAGGTCGGGGCGCTGCTCAACAAGACCTCGTGCTCCGTGCTCGCCGCCGGCCTCCTCGTCCGCGACCGCCGCGAAGATCACGTCGCGACGCAGCTCCGCCCCCGAGCGTTTCAGGGCGAGCATGACGGCGAGCTCCATCGCCACCATGTCCTTCATGTCGACCGCGCCCCGTCCCCACACGACGCCGTCGATCAGCTCGCCGCCGAACGGATCACGTGACCACGATTCGGCATCGACCGGAACAACGTCCAGGTGGCTGAGCAGGATGAGCGGCGGATCGGTCGCGGGTCCGGTCGCGTGTAGCCGTGCGACGCAGGAGCCGCGGCCCGGCGTCAGCTCGATCACCTCGGCCTCGATCCCGGCTTCGCCAAGCACCTCGGCACAGTACCGAGCGGCAGCCGTCTCCCCGCCGAGCGGATCACGTCCGGCTGCGACACCGGGGCCGCCGTCGGGCGGGTTTACTGACGGGATGCGGATGAGCGCGCGGAGGTGCTCGACGCAAGCGTCGAGGTCCAGGTACGGGCCGATATCGAGGTTCATGGAGTCGAGGGTACTGGGAACCGGTTCCCTCGTGTTCCGTCGCTATTTCGGTGGCAATGGTGCCCGTCTTCGATGCTCGACGATCACGCCCAGTGGCAGCTCAGCGGCGAGGAGAACCAGGGCCACGAGAAGCAGGATCGGCTCCGTGGTTGCCACCCCAAGCATGAAGAGCGCCGCCAGGAAGAACAAGTGAATCGCGACGCGGGTGCCGAAGGCGAGCCGCAGATCGAGGATCGCGGTGGCAGATCCGTCGGGGTTGCCGCGATCCGGACCGAAGACACCCCAGGCCGCCGCACCCACGACGGCGGCGAGCGTGATCAGGAAGAGGAGCATGCCACCACCGGGTGTCGGGTCGACCACCGGTTGGAGCACCGTGAACGGCACGAGGCTGACGAGGAGAATCACAAAGGCGGGGATCGGAATGGCCAGCTGAAGCCATTCGAGAGCAGGGCGTCCCGCGCTGGCATCGCGCAGCCATCGGGACAGGAAGCTGAACGCCCAGGTCACGAACAGCCACGCGTAGAAGTTGCCGGCCGGCACGCCGAACCACCCATCGGTGACGCCCACCTCTCGCCACGTCCAGAGCCCCATCCGGATGGCGACGGCATCGAAGGCCAGATCGAGGCTGATGGCCAGCACGCTGTCAACGAAGGGCGCCAACCAGCGACGCACCCCGAGCGCATCGGTGATGCGCATGGCACCGGCAATGATGAGCGCCCAGGTGAGACCGATGACGATCGGCGCCCGATCGATCGACAGGATCCAGGCATCGGCGTAGTTGTAGGTCTCGAAGATGAGCTGGTCGCCCTCCTCGAGCAGGAGACCGAACATGGCCGCACTGATGAGCTCCAGGAACGGCAGACGTCCGCGGCGCAGCGCCAGCCACGCGGCGAGCACGAAGAAGGTGGCCGCTGCGATCTCCAGCAGCAGGTAGAGAGGATCCATCAACCGATCATACGGAGCCAAGGGCTCCGGCGAATGTGTCCCGAATGGGCGTTGCCGCAGACCCCATACTCGATCCATGAACGACAGCACACTGCTCGCCGATGCCCGAGCCCTCCTGCCCGACATCATCGCACTGCGCCGCGACCTCCATCGCATTCCGGAGATCGGTCTCGAGCTGCCGCGCACCCAGGAGCGGGTCCTGCGCGCACTCGATGGCCTGCCGCTGGAGATCCGCCGCGGCAAATCGGTCGGATCGGTCACGGCGGTGCTCGAGGGTGTCCGACCCGGTCCGACCGTCCTGCTGCGGGCGGACATGGACGGGCTGCCGCTGAACGAGGACACCGGTCTCGAGTTCGCCTCGGAGACCCATGGCGCCATGCATGCCTGCGGTCATGACACCCACGTCGCCATGCTTCTCGGCGCCGCACGCCTCCTCGCGGCGCGCCGCGATGAGCTCGCCGGCCGTGTCCTCTTCATGTTCCAGCCCGGAGAAGAGGGCTATCACGGCGCGCGCTTGATGCTCGACGAAGGACTGCTGGAGTCGGCGGGGGACGTGCGTGGCGCCTTCGCGATCCACATCGGGACGCGGTACCGCAGCGGCACGGTGAACCTGCGACGCGGGCCGCTCCTCGCCGCCGGGGACACCATCCGCATCATCGTGCGCGGCCGCGGCGGGCACGCATCCGCCCCGCACCACGCGCTCGACCCGATCATGGTTGCCGCCGAGATCGCCCTGGCACTGCAGCTCATGGTCACGCGGCGCATCAACGTCTTCGATCCGGCGGTGCTGACGATCGCGAACATCACCGCGGGAACCACCACGAACATCATTCCGGAGACTGCCTTCATGCAGGGCACCATGCGGACCCTGAGTGAGTCGACGCGCGAGCAGATGCGGGCAAATGTCCGCCAGGTGGCCGAGGGCATCGCTGCCGCCCACGGTGCGCGGGCCGAGGTCGAGATCGAGCCGGGCTATCCGGTGACCGTCAACGACGCCGACTTCGCCGATCACGTCTCTGAACTGGCGCGCGACCTCATCGGTCCCGATGATGTGGCCGAGATGGAGGCGCCGATCATGGGCGCCGAGGACTTCAGCTACGTCCTCCAGCGCGTTCCCGGTGCGATGGCCTTCCTCGGCGCCTGCCCGTCAGGGACCGAGCCGGGCGAAGGGCCGCAGAATCACTCCAATCTCGTCGTGTTCGACGAGCCCGCCATGGCGGTCGGTGTGGCCCTGTACGCCGCCGTCGCGCTCGACGCACAGATTGCGCGCTCTCCGCAAAACTGAGTGGCGGCGGAAGCGCCGCTAGAATTTGAGCATGACCACCCAGATCGGCGTCCCGATCACTCGGCACGTTCGCGTCCTGCGCGCCGATGAGCTGCGCGACGGCGAGCTGCTGCCGGTCGAGATCGACGGCACGCCGGTCGTGCTGGTGCGCCATGCCGGCGAGTTCTTCGCCGTCCAGAACAACTGCAGCCACCGCGACTTTCCGCTCTCCGAGGCGGGTTTCGACCCTCGCGACGGCGTGCTCGTGTGCGCCTGGCACGGGGGCTGTTTCGATGTCCGCAGCGGCCGGGCGGTGGTGCGGCCCGCGATCGATCCGGTCGAGACCTTCGAAGTGCGCGTCACCGATGGGTGGGTCGAGATTGCGCTGACCGGTAGCCTCGCTCGTGACCGCGGAGCGGCCTGAGGCGGGATGCAGCTATCGGCGCTTCTCTTCGTCAACTGGATCTTCTGGGCCGCGCTATCGGCGGGAACCCTGCTCGTCGTCGGGGTGACCGAGGTGCTCGGTGGCACCACGCGGGGCTATCGACTCTTCATGGCCTGGATGCTGGTCGTCTTCGCCGCGATCCTGGTGGCGAGCGACCTGGGGCTTCCGCTCGGCGTCGGGGCCTCGGCGACGGTTGACGTCCGGCGCCCGCTGGCGATCGCGTTCGCCGCCGGCTGCGTGGCTTACCTGGTTGCGTCGATCGCGCGCTGGCCGCGCAGCTGGCTGGCGATCGGGACCGCGATCGTCGGACTCACCGCTCTGGTGGTGCTGGCGGCGGCGGGTGGCAGCCGCAGCGCGCCGCTCTTCGCCGGTCAGCTGGTGCTCGCAGCCCTCGCCCTCGGCGCGGTGAATGCGGCGATGCTCCTCGGCCACTGGTACCTCGTCACGCCGAAGCTGTCGCCGACGCCGCTGCGCCGAATGATGTGGCTGCTGATCGGCTGCCTTACGCTCCAGGCAGTGGCGTTCGCCGGAGCGCTCATCGGGCCGGGTGGCAGCGATGCGCTCACCGGTGGCCTGGGCTGGCTCACCTGGCTTCGCCTGGCGGTGGGCACCTTGCTGCCGATCCTGATCACGGTGCTTGCCATCCTCGCCTCGCGAGCCGCCTCCCTCCAGGCTTCCACCGGGCTGCTCTACATCGGCCTGGCGCTGATCATGGCGGGATCGATCGCGGGGTCGAGCATCACCTACCTCACCGGGATCCCGGTCTAGCCATCTGATGCGAGTCGAGATCCGCTGCTTTGCCTCCCTGCGGGAGCTCGCGCAGGACCGAAGCGAGCTGGCGCTGGATGAGTCGTCGACCGTCGACGACGCCTGGGCGGCGATGGCGGAGCGCCACCCGGGGCTGAACCCGCACCGTCCCTACGTGCGGGCGGCACGCAACGGCGTATACGCAGCATGGACGGACCGATTGGCCGATGACGACGTGATCGCCTTTTTGCCGCCGGTCAGCGGCGGCGCAACGACCGCGCTGGTCGATGGGCCGATCGATGTCGAGGCGCTCGAACGTCTGGTCGCCGATTCCGGTCATGGCGCGGTCGTCACCTTCGTCGGCCGCGCCCGTGATCGCGCCGATGATGAGCGCACGGTGATCCAGCTGGAGTACGAGGTCTACCCGGAGATGGCCGCGTCGGTGCTCGCCGAGATCGCCGCCGAGGCGGAGCAGCGATGGGCCGCCGCCGCCGCGGTCGTCCACCGATACGGCGTGGTGCCCATCGGCGAGGCGGCGATCGCGATCGTCACCGCGGCGATGCATCGCGCCGAGGCCTACGATGCGAATCGGTTCATCATCGAGGCCACCAAGGAACGACTACCGATCTGGAAGCGGGAGCGTTTCGCAGACGGTTCTGAGTGGAAGCGGCCCGGCGCATGATGCGACGCGTCACCGCAGTCATCGGTCTGGCCGTCGTGGGTTTCGGGGCCTTGATCGGCATCGAGCTGTTCCTCCTGTCCAGGCGCGAGTTTCTGCCGAGCGACCCGGGGTATCGGATCGAATCTCGGATCGACCCGGCGTCGGGTGCCGCCGATGCGCCGCCCCTCCGCGTGGCGGTGCTCGGCGACTCGACGATCGCCGGTGTCGGTTCACCGACGGAACTCGAATCACTGCCGGTCCTCATCGCGCAGCGCGTCGCGGACAGCCTTGGCCGGTCCGTGGAAGTCAAGGGGTTCGGAGTCCCCGGCGCCCGCACCGCCACGCTCACCTCGGACCAGATCCCGCTCGAGGTGGCTGCGTTTGACGTGGTCGTGCTGGTGATCGGCTCGAACGATGCGACGCACGCCACCCCCTGGCCCGACATGCGCCGCCAGACCGTCGAGATGCTCGACCAAGCAACCGCCGGCGGGGCGGCCGTGATCCTCGCCGGGACTCCGCGATTCAGCGGCA
>JBBJNX010000060.1:0-9084 GCA_037721115.1 Candidatus Limnocylindria bacterium | reverse complement strand
ATCTATCAAAGTACCTGACCAAGACCCTCGAGCTTCCGAACGTTCGGGCACAGCGCTACTTCCGGCGCATTCGGGCGTCGCGCGGGTGGGTCGACGAGCCGCCCTGGCAGCCCGAGCGCCGGTGGGACAGCTGGTGGATTCTGGACGTCTCCCCATCCGTCGCGGCGCGCAACGCGCAACAGCACGGGCTC
This sequence comes from Candidatus Limnocylindria bacterium, assembly GCA_037721115.1. Taxonomy (GTDB): domain Bacteria; phylum Chloroflexota; class Limnocylindria; order QHBO01; family QHBO01; genus JACDBZ01. The sequence goes on along the minus strand of JBBJNX010000060.1, from coordinate 8,893 downwards.
AATGTCATTCACGTGGAAAGCGACGGGCACGAGGTCCCTCCGCCGCTCGGCCGCATCGTGCAGTGGCTCCGCTCCCTCCGCGGCTACCGCTCCTCGGGCTACTGGCAGAACCCGGCGGCATGAACGCCACGCTGCGGCGCGCTCCGGCGGCCTCCGGCGCGGTTCGGCCGCTCCGGTCCATCCGTCGCCAGGCTTCGTACCGGTTCACGCACCCGAAGCCCGCCGCATGCCGCCGCAAGACGCCGCGATGACGTCCGACGAACGGATCCTGGCCATCCTCGCTCGTGATCCCATGTCTTCCAGCGCCGCGTTGGCCGCCGAGCTCGACTGGCAGGACCGCGCCATTCGGCGCCGCTTGCGTCGCCTCATCAAAGACGGCTATGTGTTCTCACCCGTGCGTGGTCGCTACCGACTGACGGCTGCCGGCCGAGCGGTCTTGGAAGACCCGCCGACGGCTGCCGAGGAACCGGCGCGTCTGAGCCCGTGGGACATGACCACTCGCGACGTGATCGATCGCTGGCGGCGCGGACGTTGAGAGCACACGAGCAGCTCGGACGGCGGTCGCGCCTGAGCCCCGGGCTGGCCGATGTCCTGGCGCGCATGGTCACCGCCAAGTTGGCCGCCGAGGCGGCACGATCGGCGCATGTCCCTTCCTCCGCGCCCACGCATCGAGGTACCGTCTCCGGACCCCGTCAGCCACGGACTTAGGAGTCGAAGACATGCTCGCGTCCCATTCCACCGACCTGCGCCCCGATGACCTTGCCGGCCAACGTTGGGCCGGCTACATCAGGGAGTCGACGCGCGGACAGGCCGACCGCTACGGGCCGGCCATTCAGCGCGATGAGCAAGCTACCTGGGCAGCCCGCTATGGGCTGGTCGCGAGCGGCCTCGAGTACGTTGACCTGGTCAGCGGCAAGGACACCATCAAACGCAGCGACTTCCGCCGCATGGTGGCCGACGCCGAGGCGCGTCGCTTCGACGTCCTCCTCTGCTACGACACGAGCCGCTTCGCACGCAACGTGGCGGACCACTTTCAGTATCTCGACCAGTTGGCCCGCGCGGGCGTGACGGTGGTGTTCTGTGCCGACGGGCTGATCGGCGGCAACACCGACACCTATGAGCTGCAGGGCATGAAGAGTGTCTCGGATGCCGCCTACATACGCCGGATCAGCCGAACCGTGGCACGGGGGCTGGAACAGATGTGGCAGCGCTTCAACGATCCGGGCGGCCGGCCGCCGCTCGGATTCGCGCGCACCGGCGCGCAGCAGCTCTTGGCGCCGGTCGAGGGAGAAGACCTGCAGCGGGTGCGTCGCGCGTTTGCGATGTACGCCTCCGGCGTTCACTCCGACGCCTCAATCGCCGCCGAGCTTGACCTCTCGGACTTTCGCGTCGAGGAGCTCTTGCAGAACCCGCTCTACGCCGGACGCGTGATCCGTCACAAGGGACGGCCGACACAGGAGGAACGGCCGGCTAACTTCCCACCGCCAGTGGATCCGTCCCTGTTCGGCCGTGTCCAGGAGCTGCGCGCCGAACGTCGAACTCGCCACACCGCCGGAGGAGGTGGCTTCACGCGACGCCCGTACGCCCTCGTGCGGCTGCTTCGGTGCGCGGGATGTGGAACGCACTACCGCGGCGACGCCTGCAACGGCATCCGGCGGGTGCGGCACGTCACCCGCCCTGCGTGCGCCGGCAGCCTGACGCATCGCGCCGATGTCGTCGAGGAGCAGGTGGCAAGGCTCTTTGACTCCGTGCGGCTCAGCGGTGCGGACGTCGACGCAGTGCTGAACCTGGTCCGGGTGTCGACCACCGATCCGAGGATGGACGACGACGAGGCAGATCAGGCGCAGCGCCGCACAGAGCTCCAAGAGGCCCTAGCGGCCGAGCAGATGAGCTTGGAGACGTTCACGCGCTCTTGGCGAGCGCTAGAGCGCCGACCGTCGATCACATGCGACCCCGACCGTGAAGCGCTCGAGACGGCACGCCGCTATCTAGCCGACTTCGGCGCCCTGTGGCGCGATCCCGATGTCCCGGCAGAGCTCAAGGAGGAAGCCGCGAGAGAGATCTTCGACCAGCTAGACGTTTTCGGCGACCGCTTGGTGGCGGTCCATCCCCGAGCGGAGCACGCTTGGCTGCTCGGCATGGCGGCGAAGAAGAGCGAGGACTTGGTATTGGTCGGGGCGAGAGGACTCGAACCTCCGACCTCGTCGTCCCGAACGACGCGCGCTACCTACTGCGCCACGCCCCGACCGAAGGGTCGCATCGTAGCAGGCGGATGACGGAGGGTCCAACGAACCACCTGGCGGGGACACGAAGTGTCCCGAAGGAACCGCGGCGATCGTTGAGGTGATCTCTGACCGACCAACTGCCCCTTCGGGACGACAACAGTGTCGATCGGTGCCCCCGGGCGATCAAGCCCCTTTATCCACGAACATCGGTACGATTGCAGGAGTTATCCGCACGCTATCCATAGCGTGGAGAACTCCACGGTCGCGGCCGTCAACCTGGCGCGAGGTTCAGGGCTGAGCGAGCTCCCGATTCGCAGCGGCGTCGGCCAGCGTCGGGTTCTGACGGTCACGGTCGGAAAGGATTGGATCGTCCACCGGCCACTGGATTCCAAGGGCAGAGTCGTCCCAAGCGATCCCCCGTTCCTCTTGACCATCGTAAGGCGAGCTCACCTTGTAGGCGACATCGGCCAGGTCGGAGGTCACGCAGAAGCCATGCGCAAAGCCGATGGGCACGAACAGCTGCCGATGATTCACGTCGTCGAGCTCAAACGCCTCGAACTGTCCGAAGGTGGGTGAATCAGGGCGGATGTCGACGGCCACGTCCCAGATGGCGCCGCGGGCGACGCGGAGCAGCTTCGCCTGGCCGGGTCGACGCTGATAATGCAGACCGCGCAACGCGCCGCGCAACGACCGCGATTGGTTGTCCTGGACGAACTCCGCGGCGACCCCGGCGTCTCGATAGATCGCTCGGCTGTACGTCTCGACGAAGAAACCGCGTGCGTCGCCGTGAACCGTCGGCTCGAGCAGCACCAGGCCGTCCAGCCGCGTCTCAACGCGTCGCAGGGTACTCATGTGCGCGGCGTGAGCCCCAGCTCGGTGACGCACCGAACGGTTGCCGTGCGCCAGTCCATCTGGGGCAGACCGTCCGAGGAAGTCAGGACCGCGCGTGGCGGTGGCGTCGACGCCCGCTTGAAGGACGCAAGCGCGACCGGCTCAATGGAAACGTTCAATCTGGCAGCTCCCAACACGACACGAGCCCATTCCAGCCGCGAGACGGATGGCGTTCCGGCCGCGTGGATGATCGTACGGCCGGCTCGCGCCGCGACGACTTCAGCGATGGCCATTGCCAGATCGGGGGCCCACGTGGGGTTGCCGATCTCATCGGCGACGACGCGCAGCGGCTGGCCGTCATCGACTGCTCGCTGGGCGGCCGCGAGGATCTTTGTCACAAAGCTCGTCCCTCCGGGGCCGAAGAGCCACGCCGTGCGGACGATGAGGTGGCGCGGATTGGCGGCCGCCACGGCACGCTCCCCTGCCAGCTTGGACCGGCCGTAGGCATTGAGCGGATTCGGATCGTCATCCTCGTCGTAGGCGTGGCCCTGGGTCCCGTCGAAGACTTCGTTGGTACTGATCTGGACAACGAGTGCGCCGCAGTCAGCCGCAAGTGTGGCGACCTGTCCCGCGGCCTCGCCATTCACGCGCATCGCGCGCTCGGGGTCGCCGGCACACCCGTCCACATCGGTCCAGGCGGCGGAATTCACAACGATCTGCGGTCGCCATGACCTGAGGTCATCGGCGTCGGAGGCGCTGGTGATGTCGAATTCAGCATGTGACAGGCCGCGAACCTGGTGGCCGGAGGCCTCGAAGGCCCGAACCAGCTGTCGGCCAAGCTGACCTGCGGCCCCGGTGATCGCGACGCGTGCCATCACTCCACCGCGGAGCCAGCGGCGAGTCGATCCCCGTACTGTCGTCGGTAGTAATCGCGGTACTCGCCGCTCTTCAGCGGGCGCCACCAGGCCTCGTTGATTCGGTACCAGTCGACCGTCTGACGAAGGGCGTCGGCAAAATCATGTGCCGGTGTCCAGCCGAGCGCCCGCAGCTTCGAGCAATCGACCGAGTAACGGCGGTCGTGCCCGGCGCGATCGGGAACGGAGCGGACCAGTGAGATCGGCTTCTCCAGCAGCTCCAGGATGGAGCGCGTCAGCTCCAGATTGGTGAGCTCGTTTCCTCCGCCGATGTTGTACGTCTCGCCGGGCTCGCCTCGCATCAGGACGGTTTCCAGGGCGTCGCAATGGTCGGCGACGAACAGCCAGTCCCGAATCTGGAGGCCGTCGCCGTACAGCGGCAGCGGTTCATCATCCATCGCGTTGGTGATGAAGAGAGGAATGACCTTTTCGGGGTAGTGGTACGGGCCGAAGTTGTTGCTCGCCCGGGTCAACAGAGTGGGCAGCCCGTATGTCGCGTGGTAGGCGCCGACGAGCAGGTCGCCACCCGCCTTGCTGGCCGAGTACGGGCTTCGCGGCTTCAGCGCGTCGGCCTCGACCGAGCTGCCATCGGGGACGTGGCCATACACCTCATCGGTGCTGACCTGGAGGTAGCGCTGATGGCGATGGTGACGGGCAGCTTCCAGAAGTACGAACGTTCCGTACACGTCGGTCCGAATGAACGCGTCCGGCTGCTCGATGCTGCGATCGACGTGCGATTCGGCGGCGAAATTGACGATGACATCAACCTCGGCCGCCAATCGATCGACGATCTCGGCATCGGCGATGTCACCGTGGACGAAGGTGTAGCCCGGATGAGTTTCCACGGGCGCCAGATTCGCCATGTTGCCGGCGTATGTGAGCTTATCGAGGACCGTGATGGAGGCGTCGGGTTGGCGCTCCAGCGTGCGTCGAACGAATGCGGAACCGATAAAGCCGGCTCCCCCGGTCACCAGGAGACGACGCGGAAGCCCTGAGCTCACGAGTCGACCTCCGCTGGGTCGTGATCCGTCTGGATCGGCATCTCGCCAGCAAAGGTCGAGGCAAAGCGGTTGGCCTCCATCAGCGATTCGATCGTGCCGGCGTCCTCCCAATCTCCGGCGAAGACCGTGTGCGAGAGCGACCGCTGTCGCAGGTAGTGATTGAGCAGGTCGGTGATCTCGAACTCGCCGCGGGCGGATGGCTCCAGCGTGTCGATGACGTCGAACACGGATGGTCGAAACAGATAGACGCCGATCGGGATCAGGTTGCTCTTCGGATGCTCCGGTTTCTCCTCAAAGCTGAGCAGGGTTCCCTCGGCGTCGAATTCGGCAACCCCGAAGCGCGCGGGATCCGGCACCTCCTTGAGCACCGCGCCGGCCTGGGCGTCTCCATTGGCAAACTCGTCGGCGAATTCGCGGAGCGGACCGTGGAGAATGTTGTCGCCGAGCACGATGGCGATGGGATCTTCATCAGCGAACTCGCGGGCCAGGCCGATGGCGTGGGCGATGCCCAGCGCGCCGCGCTGATACCGATAGGTGAGGTTCAATCCGAGGTCGGATCCGTCGTGAAGCAACTCGAGAACGTCGCCCACCGAACGACCACCCACGACGACCAGGACCTGCTCGCAGCCCATCTCACGGAGCGTGAGCAGGGGGTAATAGATCATCGGCCGGTCATACACCGGCAAAAGATGCTTGTTCGTCACGAGCGTCAGCGGAAAGAGCCGCGACCCGCTGCCTCCGGCCAGGACGACGCCTTTCAGGGTCATGCCCGACAGGATAGGCGCCAGGATGAGAGGCCGTGAGCCGCCGCGTGACGCTGCGCCTAACGCGCGGGCAGCTCCACCACGCGAGCGTCCGTGATCCCGTCGACCGCGCGAACTTGCGCCAGCACCGATGGGTCGAGCGGGTCGTCGACCGAAACGAACATCATCGCATCGCCGCGTTCAGAGAGCCGCGACAGCTCGAGCGAGGAAATATTGATCGCGGCCCCCGCCAGAATCGTTCCTACCGCACCGACGATCCCGGGCCGATCCTGGTGGCGAGTCACGAGCATCAGGTCGGCGAGCTCGGCGTCGATCGCAAAGCCATCCAGTCCCGCGAGATGAGGGCGGCCATGGGCTGTCGACCCGGCCAGCCGGAGCAGCGGCTCACCGTCCGCGGGCCCGACGGCGACCTCCACCAGCGACGCCCATGGCTCCGACGACGGAGTCCGCGTCTCGCGCACCGTCAACCCGCGTTCGCGCGCGACGAGGTCGGCGTTGACCGCGTTGACTCGCTGATCCGTGACCGCCTCGAGGATTCCGGCCAGGGCCGCGGTCCGGATCGGCGCGCACTCTCCCGCCGCGATCTCGCCGGCGTAGGTCAGCGAGAGGGCGTCGAACGCGCCGGGCGTCAACTGCCTGGCGAGAAGGGCAAGTCTGCGTCCCAGCTCGACGTACGGGCGAAGCCTGGGGGCCGTTTCGGGTGCAACGGATGGCGCATTCACCGCGTACGGCGGCGTAACTCCGGAGAGCGCCATCAGGACCTGCTCGGCCATCTCGAGGCCAACCCGATCCTGGGCCTCGCTCGTTGAGGCACCGAGATGCGGGGTGAGCACCACGTTGGGAGCGGTGCGCAGCGGATTGTCGGGGCCCATGGGCTCGGCCGAATAGACGTCGACGGCGGCTCCGGCCACCCGACCAGAGGCCAGCGCATCGGCAAGTGCTTGCTCATCCACAATGCCACCACGCGCCACGTTGAGCACGAACGCTCCGCGCTTCGTCGCGTCCAGCTGTGCACGACCGAGCAGATGCCGCGTGTGCGATGTCAGCGGCGTATGGACGGTGATCACGTCCGATCGATGCAGCAGCTCCGCCAGGCTCACCAGCTTCGCTCCGACCTCGGCGCCCTGCTCCTCCGTGAGGTACGGATCAGCGGCGATCACGCGCATCTCGAACCCGGCGGCTCGTCGCGCCACCGCCTTGCCGATCTTACCGAGGCCGATAATGCCGAGCGTCTTGCCGCGAAGCTCTCGGCCTGTGTAACGGGCGCGCTCCCACTCGCCGTTGCCGATCGATGTGTGCGCGTTCGGGATATGACGCAACAACGCCAGCATGAGGGCCATGGTGTGCTCGGCGGCGGCGATCGTGTTGCCGGTCGGGGCGTTGACGATCATCACCCCGGCACGCGTGGCCGCTTCGATGTCGATGCGGTCGATCCCCACGCTCGCGACCCCCACCACGCTCAGACGAGGCGCGGCGGCCGCAAGCAGCTCGGCGTCGACGCGGGTCTGGGAGCGAACGATGAGTGCGTCCCATCCAATTCCCTCGCCGAGGAGGCGAAGGATCTCCTCACGGCCGACGTCCAGCCGCACCTCGGTCTCGTGCGCGGCGGCGAGGATGTCGACGCCCGGCTGCGCGACCGGCTCTGCGACCAGGATTCGTGCCATCAGTGCGGCCGAGTCTAGCGCGGCCACCGGGTCAGGGGCTGGGACTGGGGCGGTCGTCGGTATCAGGTCCTCCGAAGACCCGGTCGCCGAGCTCGAGGATCGCCTCGAAATTCGGCAGGAGGATGTAGCCGGCGGCGCTGTTCGGCTCGACGGTCACGTAGTCAGGTGGGGTCAGCACCACCCGTTTGAGTCCTCGCAGGTCGGCATCCTGGACCTCGGCCGCGAGACCCGGGATGCGGCCCGACGGGATGTCGGTGGCCACGTTGTCGCGAATGGCGTCAAGCAGACCGGGCAGAGTCACTAACAGATTGCCGGCGGTGAGCTTCTCGGCGATCGCCGTGAGCAGGATCTGCTGTCGCTCAGCGCGGGTGAAGTCGCTCTCACCGGCGCTCTTCCGGGAGCGGGCGTAGCCGAGTGCTGTGCTTCCGTCCAGGTGCTGCTCTCCCGCCTCGAGGTAGAAGCCACGCTGCCCGCTCAGCGTGGCCGGGTAGTTCGGGTCGTCGATGGTGCGCTCGACGGTGACGTCCACGCCACCGATGGTGTCGATCACCTCGCTCATGCCCTGGATGTCGATTGCAACGAAATAGTGAATCCTGGTTCCGAGCAACAGGCCGATGGCCGCCTTCAACGTCGCCGGCCCACCCTCCGGGTAAGCAGTCCGGTCAGCGTTGGCGGCCGCGAGTAGCGAGTTGAGCTTGGCGTTGTAGATCCGCCCATCGCCCAGCGGCACGCCGTACAGGTCGCGAGGTACCGAAACCATTGCTCCCTCTCCGGTGACCGGGTCGAGCGAGGCAACCAGCATCGTGTCGGTGAGATGCTGGTCCCTTCCCGGTGCCAGGTCGATGCCGACCAGCAGAACCGTGACCCCTTCTCCGAGCTCGACCGCTGGCTGGATCGAAGGCGGCGCGACATCGATGGCGCCGCCGCCCTCCTCGCGTCCGCCCAATCCTCCGCCGCCCTCGAGCGCCACACTGTCGAGCGTGTCAATCGCCTTCGATGCGTAGTACGCCGGAAGTGCATGCATCGCGATGGTCACCACCACCAGGCCGGCGGTCAGCCAGGTCGGAATGCTTCGAAATGTCAGGCGAGAGCGCTCCCCGTGTGCCTGGAGGATGGCGACCAGCCGCCAGCCCAACAGCGCGACATCGAGCACGATGAGAGCGGTGAGCACGCGGGCATCAAGAAGGCGGCTGACGAACCCTGAGCCGCCCATCATGACCGCGAGCACGCCCAGGACGACAATGAGCAACACCGGAATCGCAAGGAGCCACGCGAAGGCCCACTGGCCGTTGTACGCCTGGCCGATCCCGGGGAAGAGGAATGAGAACAGCGCCGCCGCCGCGGAACGCGGGTCGGACGGTCGCACAGCTCGAGATCGAATCGGGAAACTCCGGCTGCATTCGGGCGGGCCGCGAGTATAGCCAGACGCCGGCAATCGACGGTAGGTTGCACCTGTTCGGGCATACTGGCACCCATGCAGCAGCCGATGAGCAG
>JBBJNX010000059.1:0-9144 GCA_037721115.1 Candidatus Limnocylindria bacterium | reverse complement strand
GCGACGAGCTCGTGACGATGACCGACGACCTCGGGCGCACGCTCCACGACCTGGAGAGCGCACCGCGACCGCACCCCGAAACGTCGGCACCGCCCCGCCTCCTTGCGCGCTGGGACAGCCTGCTCCTGTCGCACGCGCCCAAACATCGTGATCGGGTCATCGGCGACGAATATCGAGTGGCGGTCTACAGCAAGAATGCCGATGTGCTTCCCACCTTTTTGATCGATGGCATGGTCGCTGGAACGTGGACCCTCTCGCGTGCGGCGGGTCTCGTCGCGATCGAGCTACGGCCCTTCGCCACGCTCGCCGCGACGGAGCGCGGCGCGCTCGAGGGCGAAGCACATCGGGTCATGACGCTCCTCGACCCCGACGCGAATGACCGCAGGGTCACGTTTGCAACCTGAGAGAGGTACTCCGGCGGAGCGACCTGCACGAACGCCACATCGAACGAGAGCAGGCCAGCGCTCAGCACCTGCGGGACGGCAGCCAGCGACATGGGTACGTAATCGAGGCGGCCAGCCCGGGCCAGGTCACGCATATCGGTGCCGACGTACCACGCACGATGTCGGAAACCGACCGTCCCTTCCGCCGGACCGGCGCCATCGGTCAGGAAATGGACGAGCTCGATCCCATGAGGTCGCTCCGAATCGCTCTCGAGCGCCGCGAGGAGGACCCGCGGCGTCGCGCATGCGGAACCGATGAAGACGCGTGCGCCGGGGCGGATGCCGGCGACGGCCTGCTCGGCTGAAACGGCGCGCTCGCGCCACGGAACCTGCTCGGAAGGCATGCGCGAATGGTACGGGCTCGGTTGTCCGCATGGCGACGCAAGTCTGCCCAGACGCGCATCATGAGGTGACCATGCGCACGATCCTGCACGCGGACCTCGACGCGTTCTACGCCAGCGTCGAGGTGCTCGACAACCCGTCGCTGCGCGGTAAGCCGGTTATCGTCGGCGGTGACCGCGACGAGCGAGGCGTGGTGAGCGCTGCCTCCTACGAGGCGCGCGAGTACGGCGTCCACTCTGCGATGCCGTTGCGCACCGCGGGCCGCCGATGCCCGCACGGGGTCTTTCTCCCCGGTCGGCCGGAGCGATATCGCGAGGTGTCGCAACAGGTCATGGCGATCTTCGCCTCGTATACGCCGGTCCTCGAGCCGATCAGCCTTGACGAGGCATTTCTCGACGTGGCAGCCAGCGCCCTGGCCTTCGGGGATGGAGCGACCATCGCCCGCCGCATCAAGGCGCGCGTGCTCGACGAGGTTGGGCTGGTGGTCTCGGTCGGCGTCGCGACCAATAAGCTGTGCGCCAAGGTCGCGTCGGACCTGCGCAAGCCGAACGCCCTGGTCATCGTTGCGCCTGGCGAGGAGGCCGCATTCTTGGCACCGCTGCCGATCCGTCGCCTCTGGGGCGTCGGGCCACAGGCACAGCAGGCCCTCGGTGACTACGGCGTCAGCACCATCGGTCAGCTGGCGGCGCTCGATCAATCCACGCTCGAGCGACGATTCGGGCGCCACGGCCTGGATCTGGCCACGCGCGCGCGAGGCATCGACGCTTCGCCCGTCGAGCCGATCCAGGCGCCAAAGAGCATCGGTCACGAGCACACCTTCAGCGTTGATTCCGCGGACCTTGGTCGACTCGAGGCGACGCTGCTGGACCTGGCTGAATCAGTGGCCAGCCGGCTGCGGCGCCACAACCTGGCGGCCGGCTCGGTCCAGCTCAAGTTGCGCTACGAAGGATTCGAGACCCTCACCAGGCAGGCACAACTGCCGTACCAGGCTCGAGACAGCGGTCCACTCTTCGACACTGCCGTCGCCCTCCTGCGGCGTACGCTGGTCGCGGGCCGTGGCGTGCGGCTGATTGGTCTGACGGCCATCTCCCTGACCGATGCTCAACAGCTGACCCTATTCGGGCGGCCGGATAGGGATGCCAGGCTGACGCGCTCGATCGACGCCGTCCGCGAACGATTCGGACCCGCCTCCATCACGCGCGCACGGCTCATCACCGAGCGACCACACCGCCGCTTTGACTTCGGAGAACGGCCGCGTGTTGCCTCAGATGAGGTGGACGGGGAGGGTTGACGTATCGAACGAATGTTCGGTATGATCACGCCCTTATCGAACGCCTGTTCGAGTGCCCGGACAGGCCCCACTCGTCAGGAGCTTTCGCATGGCACTTGTCAAGATCTCCCCCATCGAGGCGCAGGTTCGTTGGGATCGGCATGCCGATCGTCCCTCCGAGGTGCGCTGGCGCGGCCACCATCTGCGTGTTACCCAGCTCGACGCCGTCCGCGACGAGCGATCGGCATATCCGGCCGAACGCGGCCCACGCGTGACGTTCGTGCTTCGGACAGATGACGGCGGCCGCGCGTCGCTGGTCTTCGACGGACGTCGCAGGCGCTGGTACCTCGAGGCTGTCGAAAGCGCCGCCTGATCCCATGACCCGGCCGCCGCCTACAATCGGCCGGCGTCGTCCGGAGCGAATCGCGTCCCCGGAGGCGGCTGCACCGAGAGGTCATGGCGTCGATGGAACAACGCCTCAGCGAGCTGAGCGTACGCGCGTTCGTCGAGCACCTGGCGACGAGCGATCCCATCCCCGGGGGTGGCAGTGCCGCCGCGATGGCGGGTGCGATGGCGGCAGCACTCGTCCACATGGTCGTGGAGCTCACCCTTGGCCGTCCCACGGCCAAGGGCAACGAGGATGCGCTGGCGCTCACGCGGAGGGCCGCCGTGGCCTGGCAGTCGGAGCTGATCAACCTCGCCGAGCTGGATGCGAACGCCTATGGCGCTGTGGTTCGCGCCCGCAAGCTGCCGCGCGAAACCGATCGGCAGCGCGATGCCCGCTCCATTCAGTTGGCGGCATGTCTGCGGGAGGCGACCCGGATCCCAGTGGCCACCGCGCGCGCGGCGTCGAGTGTTCTCGAGCTCGCTGAGCGGCTCGCCCCGATCGGGAATCGCAACGCGATCAGCGACGTCGGGGTTGCCGCGCTCCTCGCCGTCGCCGCCCTGAAAGGCGCCGCCTTGAACGTCCAGATCAATCTGCCCTACATCTCCGACGACGAACCGTTACGTGCAGAGGCGGCCGCGGAGGTTGAGCGATTGCTCTCGACCCTGGACGAACGAGATCGCACGATTCGCAGCGCCGTAGCGGAACGCCTACGGTGACGGCGCGCCTGCTGGACGGACGAGAGCTCGCTTCCCATCTCCGGCGGGAGCTTCAGCTCCGGGTACAGCGCCTGACAGACGGCGACCCGAGCTCCGCCCCACGGCTGGCGATCCTGCGATCAGGAACCGACCAGGCGGCAGCACTATATGCCGCCAGTTTGGAGCGCGCCGCCCGCAGCATCGGAATCGAGGCTCTGTCGCTCACGGAGGACGCCGAGCCGATGCTCGAAACGATCGACCGGCTGAACAGCAATCCCGGGGTGGCCGGCATCGTGATCGCTCAGCCCCTGGCCGACGCTGAACACGGGCGGCGTGTCGTTGAGCGCATCGATCCAGCGAAGGATGTGGATGGCGCCACGCCCACCAACGCGGGCTGGTTGGCCCGCGGTCAGCCTGCGTTCGTCCCGGCGACCGCGCTCGCCGTGATCGCCATCCTGGAGGCCTATGACATCCCTGTGGCGGGTCGCCGCGCGGTCATCATCGGCCGATCGGCTGTCGTCGGGCGTCCGGTCGCATCGCTGCTCGTGGCGCGTGACGCAACCGTGGTGATCTGCCACCGGTCGACGCGCAACCTCGCCAGAGAAACGCGGCGAGCCGAAATCCTGGTGGTGGCGGCCGGTGTACCCGGCCTCGTGCGGGCCGAGATGGTGAACCGCTCGTCGGTGATCGTCGACTGCGGTATCAACGCCGGCGCTGGTGGCATCGTCGGAGACGTCGAATTTGCGACCGTCGCGTCCATCGTGAAAGCCATCAGCCCCGTCCCCGGTGGCGTCGGACCCGTGACCCCGATGATGGTGCTGCGGCAGACCGTCGAGTCCGCAGAACGAGCCGCATCGGCGCGTCAACGAGCGTCGGTTCGCGCTTAGTTCGGGAGCGCGACCATCTCCTCCAGGGGCACCGATCCGTCGATGAAGCCGAGGCGGACCATCGTCTCGAAGCCTGCCTCCCACGTCTCCTGCTCAATCGCACCATCGGCGAATCCGTCGCCGTCCCATAGCTCAACGGTTGCCTCCAGAATGGCACGGGCGACATCGGGATCCTCCGCTATCGTGGGGACCGATGCCTCGGCCGCGGCGAATCCCAGGCCGGGATCGGAGATGACGGCTGACTGCGCCGCCGCGGTCGCATCGACGAAGGCGCGAACGAGCTCAGGCTCATCGGCGAGAAGGTCGTCGCCCACGATCAGGCCCGGCCCGGGGAGCGGCGCGACGTCATCCACTGTGAGCAGGCCTACCTCCATCCCTCGTGCTTCGAGCCGCAGCGGCTCGTTGTTGCGAAAGCCGGTGATGAGCTCGACGTCGCCGTTCGAGAGGCCATCGACCTGGTTGAACTGCGGATATTCGCGGACCGTGACGTCGTCCTCGGTCAGGCCGCCCGCCTCGAGAAGCGCGAGGAGTGCGTGCCAGGACGACCCGAACTTGCCGGGGGTCCCGATCGTCATCCCCGATAGACCAGCCGGATCAGACGGGACATCCGCTGCGTCACCGATGAGCGCCACCGGAAAGCGCTGGTAGAGCGTCGAGACGTAGCGGATCGGAATTCCGGCGGTCCGGGCGATCATCACGTCGGTGGCATCGGCGACGCCGAACTCGGCCTGACCGTTGGCAACCAGGCGCTGCACGTCGGGCGCCGGCTGGTGCTTGATCGTCACCTCGAGGCCGGCATCGGCGTAGAAGCCTTCCCGCTGGGCGACGTAGAACGGCGCGAACTGCACGTCCGGCCGATACCCGAGGGCGAGCGTGATGGGCCGAAGCCCATCCTGCGAATCAGAGGCCGCCGGCGCCTGGCACGCGCCGAGGATGAGGGCGAGGGACGCGAGGAGGGCGAGGGATGGAGACATCGGTCTTCCTTTCAATGGCTGAGGAGGCGCCGCTCGACGATAACGACCAGCCCGTAGAAGGCGAGGCCGATGATCGCGAGCGTGGCGAGGGCGACGAACATGAGCGGGGTATCGAAGAGCCCCTGGTTGGCGATGTTGATGAGCACGCCGAGTCCGGTTGATGCGCCAGCCCACTCGGCGACCACGGCACCGATGACGGCGAGCGTCACCCCCACCCGCAGTCCGCCGAAGATGATCGGGAGCGCGGAGGGGACCTCGAGCAGCCTCGTCCGTTGGGGATTCGTGGCGCCCAGGCTGCGCAGCATCTCGGTCAGGAGCGGATCCACCGAGCGAATGCCGACCATGGTCGCAATGGCGATCGGGAAGAAGACGATGAGCGCGCAGATCATGACCCGCGCCAGCAGCCCGCCGCCGAACCAGATGTCGAGCAGCGGCGCCAGTGCGAGGATCGGGACCGCCTGGGCCGCCACGATGTACGGTGAGAGCACCTTCTCGATGAGCACGCTCTTGCCGAGCACGATCCCGGTGAGCACCGCCGCGGTCGCCCCGGCCACGAAGCCGAGCACGATCTCGAGCAGCGTTACCGCGCTGTGCTCCCACAGGATGCCGGTCCCGATCGCACGCCAGGCGCGCTCGCCCACCACCTCGGGGGCCGGCAGGATGTACTCCGGATATCCGCCGAGGACGGTCGCCAGCTTCCACGCCGCAAGGAAGACGACGAAGCTGAGCATCGCCGCACCGATGCGCCTCACGCCGCGCCCCCCTGCTCAGCCCACGACCGTAATTCCAGCGCGTGGCCTTCGCTCAATGCAGCGCGGACCTCGGTGACCAGCTCAACCGCAAGCGGCCGTCCGGTCAGCTCGGCCGGCCGGGGTCGGGGCAGATCCACCTCGATGACGCGCGCCACCCGCCCGGGCCGCGGCGCCATCACCACCACGCGATCGGCAAGTGCGACCGCCTCGGTGACGCTGTGGGTGACGAGGACCACGGTCCGTGGCCGTTCCAGCCACAGGCGTTGGAGCTCGTCGTTGAACGTTTCGCGGGTGAGCGCGTCGAGAGCGCTGAACGGCTCGTCGAGGAGCAGGACCGGCGGGTCGCGGATGAGTGCCCGCGCGAGGGCGGCGCGCTGAGCCATGCCCCCGGATAACTCACCTGGCCGAAGGGATGCGGCAGCGGCAAGGCCGACGCGGTCGAGGGCCTCCGACGCACGAACGCGCCTCTCCGCGCCCGGGACCCCTGCCAGCTCGAGGGGCAGCGCAACATTGTCGAGCGTCGAACGCCAGGGGACGAGCCGGGGCTGCTGGAATGCCAGTCCGACCCGCTCGTCGCCGGGTCGCGGTTCGGATCCGTCGACCGTGATCCTCCCGCTCGTCGGTGGGAGCAGGCCGGCGACCAGCCGCAACAGCGTGCTCTTGCCGCAGCCGTTCGGGCCGATGATCACGGTGAATGAGCGCGCCTCGGCCTCCAGCGAGCAGCCGCTGAGCGCCTGCATGCCCTGTGCGCGCTCACCGAAGCGCACGCCGACATCGTCGATCGTGACGTTGAAGCCGTGGCGCGAGGTCGAATGCGAGCTCATTGTGCTCCCGTGGCTGTGCGGTCATCGCGGCACGGGGCGTCACCACCGTCTCCGCCGGACGTGGCGAAGTACCTGGTCGTCTTCTCCCTTCCGGACTGTGACCGTCGGCTCTGTCTATCCCGGCTCTGCACCGGGATTCAGATCGGCCCCATCAGTGTCGTCACCGATGAGGTTCGCGGGCTGGCGCAACGTGTGAGCCTACCGCCGGTGGGGACTTTCACCCCGCCCCGAAGACGATGATTGTTTGATTGTCCCAAGAGTGGCTGCAAACCGGCCAGGGGTCAACCGGAACAAACGCCCGCCGAACGAGCCTCGTCAGGCACGCCTTCGCTTCAGCCACCACCATCGGGCGACCAGGACCACGACCACGCCGATGACCACCGCGTAGATGACGGACTCGAACGGCTTGACCGCCGCCTCGATCTGCGGGTAGTTCTCGCCGACGACGAAACCGGCGTAGATAAGTGCCGCGTTCCATGGCAGCGAGCCCAGCGTGCTGAACAGCAGGAAGCGCCCCATCGGCATGCGACTGATCCCTGCCGGATAGCTCACGAAGGTCCGCACCAGCGGCACCATGCGGCCGAAAAAGACCGCCCAGTTGCCCCAACGCTCGAACCATCGATCGGCCCGGTCGAGGTCGGATGCGCCGATTCCGACGTAGCGACCGAATCGGTCGAGGATCGGGCGCCCGCCCCATGCGCCGATGGCGTAGCCGACCAGGGCACCCACCACGCTCCCGACGGTCGCAAGGGCGACCGCCAACGGAATATTCCACGGCAGGTTCGTGAGTGGCTCGACCACAGAAGGGTCCGCCACCGATTGGCTGACTTTCCAGCCGGCCATCGGCAGGATCACCTCGGAGGGGATCGGCGCCACGATCGTCTCGAGCGCCACGGCCACGCCGACGCCCACGTATCCGACCGCGTCGTACATCTGGAGGACGAACGGGATGACCTCGCGGTCGATGAAGTCGAGCAGTGCTCAGCCCTCGGTCGGCGTGCGGCGCGGGACGGCCACCCGGCGCCCGCGGGGATGGGCGGCCGCCTCGGCGAGCGCGCGCGCCCGGGCCCGCTCGTCGACGCCGAGCACGTGGATCGCCACCAGGATGGCGAGCAGCGCGCCGCCGGCCATCCAGCCGCCGAGCACGTCCATCGGGTAATGCGCCTGAAGGTAGATCCGGGTGGCGCTGATGGCCCCCACGAAGATCGCCGCGACGAGATAGGCGACCTGGCCCTGCCGATGATCGTGCGCGAGCCGCGCCACGCAGAAGGCGGCGATCCCGTACAGGACGGTTGCGCGCAGCGCGTGCCCGGCCGGGAAGTCCGCGATATCGTCGAGACCAATGTCGTTGACGTTGAAGATCGCGCTCACGAGCGCACCGAGACTGATCGCCTCCGACGAGGTGAAGTACTTGAGCGCCCACTCCATGGGGAAGCAGAGCGTCCCCAGCGCGAGGAGCAGCGCCAGGTCACGACGACCATTCGCGAGCGCGAGGAGGCCGAGACCGGCAAACGCGAGCGCCACGAACCATCCGCTGCCAAGGCCGCTGATGCCGATGATCATGATCTCGACCGGCGGCAGGTTAGTCTCGACCCATCCGTGAACAGCCGGCACGAAGGTCGACATCATCCACTCTTCAGGGGTCGTGTAGACCGTCGTGCGCTTGAGCATCACGAGCCAGAAGAGGGCCGGCAGCGCCATCACCGCCAGGAGGAACGCCGCTGCCGGGCTGGGCACTGCGCCGCCGAGGTGGTGTGCTGCCTCATCGCTCACCACGAGGCGGCGCATGGGGTCCGGCAGCCGTCTCACGGTGCGTAGTATAGGGACCGATGCCGCCGCTTCCGCTCTCGGGCCGAGACCTCACCATCGACAACGTGGTCGAAGTGGCGCGCGGTCGACGATCGGTGGCGCTCGATCACGAGGCCGCGCGACGCATGGGTGAATCGCGCGCCGTCATCGAGCGTCTCGTCGCCGCCGGGGCAACCGTCTATGGCGTCACCACCGGATTCGGTGACCTCTCCGACGTGCGCATCGAGCCGTCACAGACCGCCGAGCTCCAGCAAAACCTCGTCCGCTCCCATGCGGCGGGCGTTGGCGACCCGCTCCCCGACGAGGTGGTGCGCGCGATGCTCGTGCTGCGTGCCAACACGCTCGCCATCGGGCTCTCCGGCGTGCGGGTGGAGGTGGCCGAGCTCCTGATCGGCATGTTGAACGCGGCCGTCCATCCGGTCGTCCCGTCGCGCGGCAGCCTGGGAGCGTCGGGCGACCTTGCGCCACTGGCGCACCTGGCACTGGTCCTCATCGGCGAGGGAAAGGCGACCATCGACGGGGCGGGACCGGGCGCGGGCGCGGATGCGCTGGCCCGCGCGAACCTGGCGCCGCTCACGCTGGGCGCCAAGGAGGGGCTGGCGCTGTTGAACGGGACCCAGCTGATGGCCGGGATCGGCGCACTGGCTCACCACGACGCGTTGCGGCTGGCATTCACGGCCGATGTGGTGGGCGCCATGAGCCTGGAGGCGATGCTGGGAACCGGGGCCGCCTTCGCGGAGCAATTGGTGGCCGCCCGGCC
>JBBJNX010000058.1:0-9182 GCA_037721115.1 Candidatus Limnocylindria bacterium | reverse complement strand
ACCACGGGCTGATGCGCAAGCGCGAGTCGGAACTGCTGCGGGTCACCTTCGAGCGAGACCTGGGCATGAAGCTGGTGATGGTCGATGCTCGAGATCGGTTCCTTCGAAGGCTGGCTGGCGTGGAGGATCCGGAGGAGAAGCGCCGGATCATCGGTGACGAGTTCATCAGGGTCTTCGAGGAAGAAGCGGCGAAGATCGGGCAGATCGACTTCCTGACGCAGGGAACGCTGTATCCGGATGTCATCGAGTCGAAGACGTCGGAGACGAAGACGTCGCAGAAGATCAAGACCCACCACAACGTCGGCGGCCTGCCATCGGACCTGAGGTTCAAGCTCATCGAGCCGCTGCGGTCGCTGTTCAAGGACGAGGTGCGACGCGTGGGATTGGAGCTCGGGCTGCCTGACGCGATGGTGCAGCGTCAGCCGTTCCCCGGGCCGGGGCTTGCGATTCGGATCATCGGCGAGGTGACGGCTGAGCGGCTCGACACGCTGCGCGAGGCTGACTGGATCGTCATCGACGAGATCAAGGCCGCTGGGCTGTATCGGTCCCTGTGGCAGAGCTTCGCCATCCTGACGCCGGTCCGTTCGGTGGGGGTCATGGGCGACGGGCGCACGTACGCGAACGTGGTGGCGGTGCGTGCCGTCACCAGCGACGACGGGATGACGGCCGACTGGGCTCGCCTGCCGTATGACGTGCTGGCCAAGATCTCTTCGCGGATCGTCAACGAAGTGCCGGGCGTGAACCGCGTCGTGTACGACATCAGCTCGAAGCCACCCGCCACCATCGAGTGGGAGTGATGGGTCGGCCAGCGTGAAAGAACTCGGGCGCGCCGGCCACTGGCGCCGGCTCGTTGCGCTGCCGCTCATGTCGATCGTCATCGCAGGCTGCGCCTTTCCTGGATTGGAGCCGGAACCGATGCCGACGAACATGGGCGGGCCGGAGCCGATCGGGCCGGTGACCGAGATCGGACGAGGGGAGAGCCTCGGGGTTCCGTGGCGCTTCTGGGTCTACGACTCGACGCTGGGAATGTGCACCCGCCTGGAGCTGGACGGCGGCGGCGGGGGCGAGAGCTGCGGCGGAACGCTCGGCGCGGATGCGGCGGCCGGGCCGATCGGCGTGATGAGCGTCGGAACCGGAACCGGGACTCCCTCCAGTGTCGAAGGCTTCGCATCCGACGAGGTGGCCGCGGTCTGGATCGAGACAAACGCCGGCCGGGTCCAGGCGACGCTGATGTCGCTCGGCCCGGTGGGGCTCAATGGCCAGATGTTCATCGCCCTCGTCCCCGGAGACCGTCGGATGGACGCCGCGGTCGCCGTCGACGCCGATGGCGGCGATCTGGGCCGTTTCGACATCCTCGGTCCCTAGCCGTGGGCCGTGCGATCGCCGGGATACCGCTCGGCTGGATCCTGGTTTGGCCATGGTCGGCTTCGCTTCACACGACGCCGGCATTGGGCTCGCCGGTGCCGGCTCCGACGGTGCCGGCCTCCAGCCGGTAGCATGCGCCGCACATGTCCGGTTGGTTCGACAAACTGCTCGAGGAGCTCCAGCGCCGTCAGGCGGAAGCCGATGCGCAGCGCGAAGGCCGCCCATTCGAGCGTCGTGACGCCCCCAACGCAGGCGAGCGCAATGTGACGCCGATCGACGAGGAGCGTCAGCAGCGTCGCGCCGGCCGCACGAACGGGGGCGGAGGCGGTCCCACCTTCCCGCCGGTCGCCGGCGGTGGCGATGTGCCGTGGCGTCGCTACCTGCTGATCGGCGGCGGGATCATGGCCCTGCTCTTCGTCCTGGGCCTGCTGGGTGGCGTGGTCAACCTCATCACCGATGTCATGTGGTACGACGCGCTCGATCGACGGGACGTGCTCCAGACACGCCTCTGGTCGCAGGTGGCGCTATTCGGGATCGGTTTCATTGCCATGCTGCTGCCGGCCCTGCTCAGCATCTGGCTGGCGACGCGGATTTCGCCTCAGGCGCCGGTGCGCCAGCTCGGTGGGATCGACATGCCGGATGCGTCGAGGGTCATCGGCATCGTCCTGATCGTGGTGGCCGTCCTCCTTTCGCTCGGTTCCGCGGCGGCGTGGAGTGGCAACTGGGAGACGGTGCTGCTGTTTCTCAACGGCGCCGAATGGGGCATCACCGATCCGATCCTCGGCCGCGACATCGGCTACTACGTGTTCGACCTGCCGTTCTGGCGCTTCCTGCTCGGGTGGGCGTCAACGACGTTGATCGTGGTCGGTTTGCTGACCCTGGGTGCCTACGCTGCCAGGGCGCTGCACTGGCAGTTTCGCCTGTCGGCGCCCGTGCGAGCGCACCTCTCGGTCATCGGCGCACTGCTGCTGGTGGTCATTGCCGGTGGCTACCAGCTGGACATCGCCGAGCTCACCTATTCGACTCGCGGGCTGGGCGGCAACGTGCAGGCTGCGCTGTACACCGACGTCAATGCGCAACTGCCGGCTTCGGTGATCCTGACCGTGGTGGCGCTGGCCGCTGCAGCGCTGCTTCTGCTCAATACCTGGTTCCGCACGCTGTGGCTGCTGGCCCTGGCGGGCGGAGCGTGGCTGGTGCTTTCGGTCGTGGTGGGTGGGCTCTATCCGAGCTTCGTGCAGACCGTGCAGGTCAACCCGAACGAGCTCAACGTCGAGCGCGAATACATCGTCGACCACATCACCTCGACGCGGGCAGCCTTCGACCTCGACGCGATCGAGCAGCGTCGCTTCACGGGCGAGGAGGACCTGACGCGAGAAATCTTCGCCGACGATGCCGCCACGATTGACAACCTGCGGCTGTGGGACTACCGGCCGCTGCTGACCACCTTCGGCCAGCAGCAGATCCTGCGCCGCTACTACACCTTCTCCGATGTCGACATCGACCGATACGAGATCAACGGCGAGCAGCGCCAGATCATGCTCAGCGCGCGCGAGCTGGACGTCGAGCGTTTCGGCGAGAGCCGCACATGGACGAACGAGCGCCTGGTCTATACGCATGGCTACGGCATCACCGCCGTGCCGGTCGACGCGGTCACCGACCAGGGAACGCCTGACTACCTGGTCAGTGGCATCGACAACGATCCGCAGCTGCCCCTCGACCAGCCGCGCATCTACTTTGGCGAGGAGACCGATAACGAGATCATCACCGGCACCACCACGGCGGAGTTCGACTATCCGCTCGACACCGATGGCAGCGAGGGCGAGGCCGGGGCCGAGACGGTGTGGGACGGCACCACCGGCGTCGAGATCGGGAATCCGCTTGCCCGCGCGCTGTTCGCGCTGCGGTTCAGCGACTTCAACATGCTGATCAGCAACCAGCTGACCGATGAGTCGCAGGTCCTCTTCCGCCGCTCGATCACCGAGCGCGTGCCGGAGATCGCGCCGTTCCTGGAATACGACGGTGATCCGTATCTCGTCAGCGCCGATGACCGGCTGCTCTGGGTCTGGGACGCCTACACCGTCAGCAACCGCTATCCGAACGCGCAACCCCTGCCGGCCACGAGCCGATTCGCCGGCGCGAACTACGTGCGCAACAGCGTGAAGGTGGTGGTCGATGCCTACGACGGCACGGTTCGCTTCTTTATCGTGGATGCGGAGGAGCCGATCATCGCCGCCTACGCGCGCATTTTCCCCGATCTGTTCGAGCCCCTCTCGGCGATGCCCGAGGAGCTCCAGGCGCACCTTCGCTACCCCGAGGACCTGTTCGTCGCGCAGAACGAGGCGTACCGGCTCTATCACCTGTCGGCCACCGATTCGGGCGCGACGACCTTCTACAACGAGGATGATCGCTGGGCGATTCCCGAGGACGTGGTTGCCGACAATGGGCAGCCGATTGAGCCCTACTACGTGATCATGCGCATCCCCGGTGAGGACGAGGCAGAGTTCGTCCTCATTCAGCCGATGGTCCCCGAGGATCGGCCGAACATGATCGCGTGGGTCGCGGCTCGCATGGATCCTGGCGTCTATGGCGAGCGCATCGCATTCCAGTTCCCGACCAGCACCTCGACCCAGGGCCCGGTCCAGATCCAGGGACGCATCGGCGCCGACGACGCCATCAGCGAGCAGTTCACCCTGTGGTCGAATGCCGGCTCGCGCGTCGTGCGCGGCAACCTGCTCGTCCTGCCCATCGGCGAGGACGGGCTGCTCTACGTCGAGCCGATCTTCCTCCAGGCGGAGGGCGCGCCATTCCCCGAGTTCGTTCGCGTGATCATGGCCGACCAGCGTCGCGTGGCCTTCGCGGAAACGGTGGAGGAGGGACTGCGCCAACTGCTCGGCGAGGCGGAACCTCCACCGCCAGAAGTTCCGGATCCCGTAGATCCGGACGCGACGCCGGGTCCGTCGCCGTCGCCGGGCGAGTCGCCCGGAGAGCTGCCGGCCGACGTCGCCGGCTTGGTGGTCGAGGCGCAGCGCCTCTACGACGAAGCGCAATCGGCACTCGCTGCCGGCGACCTGGGCACGTATCAGCAACGGATCGACGAGCTGGCGGATGTCCTCGATGCGCTCGAGGCCTTCTCCGAGTAGGCGATTGCCGATAGATCGGGCGGGCGCGGACGCGAAGGCTGCCGCAGGGGTCATACCGCCGCATAGGTAAGGCAGACGTGCACGCCATCGGGCTTTTGTGTGCGCGGCTGCCCGATAGGTCGGCGCGCAGCGGGACACACCCGTAGACTCGGATCAGATGGATGTTCTCGTGATCGGTTCCGGTGGCCGCGAGCACGCCTTGGCATGGAGGCTTGCGCGCGACGATGGTGTGCGCCGCGTCCGCGTGGCGGGCGGAAACGGTGGCACTGCTGCCGTGGCCGAAACGGTGCCGGACCTTGACATGCGTGACGTCACGGCGCTCGCCCGTCACGCGGCGCGGGAGCGGTACGGGCTGGTGGTCATCGGCCCCGAGGGTCCATTGGCGGCCGGACTGGCGGACGAAATGGCCTCGACGCGCATCCCGACGTTTGGCCCGACGCGCGCCGCCGCCCGTTTGGAGTCGAGCAAGTCGTTCGCCAAGGAGCAGATGCGCAGAGCTGGCGTGCCGACCCCATCGGCGCGAAGCTTCACCGATCCGGACGCGGCGCTCGCCTTCGTCCGTGCCGCGGAACGTCCGCCGGTCGTGAAGGCCGATTGGCTTGCAGCCGGCAAGGGCGTCGTGGTGCCGGAGAGCGGAGAGGAGGCGGAGGCGGCAGTGCGCGACCTGTTTGACAGTGTCGCACCGGGTGCCCGCGTCGTTCTCGAGGAGCGTCTCACCGGTCGGGAGGTCAGCGCCTTCGCGCTGGTCAGCGACGAAGCGGTGGTGCCGCTCGCTGCGGCCTGCGACTACAAGCGCCTGGACGATGGCGACGCCGGTCCCAACACGGGCGGCATGGGCGCCTACGCACCGGTGCCCTGGTTCGGGCAGGCGGCGCTCGAAGGGATCGCCGCCGACATCTTCGAGCCGATCGCCTGGCGAATGGCGCGCGATGGATTCCAGTACCGCGGCGTCCTGTATGCCGGCCTGATGCTCACCGACGATGGGCCGATGGTCCTCGAGTTCAACGCACGCTTCGGCGATCCGGAGGCGCAGGTTCTGCTGCCGATGCTCGACGGCGACCTGGCCAGCGCATTGCTCGGCTGCGCCATCGCCGACCGCGGGCTGATGGAGGGCTCGGTCGGCGTGCGCGCCGGCGCCGCCGTCGGGTTGGTCGTCGCATCGGAGGGCTATCCGCATGCGCCGATGACCGGCCGACGGATCGGGGGCCCCGAGCCGTCATCTGCCGCAGATGATGGCGAGGTGCTGTGCTTCCATGGCGCCACCCGCCGCCGGGCCGATGGCGCCTACGAGTCGACCGGCGGCCGGGTCCTGACGATGGTCGGCCGTGGAGCAACCCTGACGGACGCTCGGGCGGCGGCCTACCGAGGGGTGAGCGAGGTCGCCCTCGATGGCGGCCGGTATCGGACCGATATCGCCGCGCGCGAGGTTCCGCCGCAGCCCGACGATTCCGCCACCCACCCGCAGGCTGGGTAAGCGTCTGGTTCAGTCTCGACGAGTCTGCCATCCCACCCGCTGACGGGTCGATGGCGGAGTCGCGCGCGCCGCCGCCCCGCCATCGCTCTGAGTCATTTTCTCGCCGATCATCAGAGCAACGTGCCTGGCGGTCAACGGCGCGGGCACCGCGGGGCTCCTTGCTGAAGACGGCCATCCCGAACTGGCCGTGGGCCACGATCGGCAAGCCGATGTCAAACCACGGCTATGCTTGTTAGCCAATGCCCACCGTCGCCGTCATCTGCGGCTCCCGCTCAGATCTCCCGACCATCAAGGGCTGCTTCGACGTGCTCGACAGCTATGGCATCAGCTGGGAGGCATCGGTCATTAGTGCCCATCGCCAGGCCCATGCGCTGGGTGCCTACGTCGCCGAGGCCGAAGTCGCCGGGGTGCAGATGTTCATCGGTGCGGCGGGATTGGCCGCTCACCTGCCAGGTGTGCTCGCGTCGCTCACCACGAAGCCGGTGATCGGGATTCCGCTGGATGGCGGCTCGCTTGGCGGGGCCGATGCGCTCTACGCCGTGGTCCAGATGCCGCCCGGCGTGCCGGTCGCGACGGTGGCCATCGGAAGCGCTGGCGCAAAGAACGCGGCCCACCTCGCGGCGCGCATCCTGGCTCTGTCAGATCCCGCTGTCGCTGAGCGCGTCACCGCCTTCAGGGTCGAGCAGGCTGACCAGGCGGGATTGCGGATTGACCCACGCGCCTGAGTGGCCGCAAGCGATGGTGCCGCTTCGGCCTCGGCAGATCGAGGCACCTGGCCTGAGCCGCACGCGACGCGCGATTGCCGCAATGCAGCGAGGGCTCCGCAGCGTGCGGTCCGCGTCCGGGCACGGGCCATGCTCGTGACGCCTCATCAGAGCGCGGGAATCGTGCGCCGCAAATCGTTCTCGCGTATCGGCCTCGATGGAGCGAGCTTCCTGTGCGTGGTGAAGACGCCTGCATCGACGCCCGCGCAGAAACGTACCATTCCTCCGTGATTGATCGGTATGCGCTGCCGGAGCTGAGCGAGATATTCAGCGAGCGGCGCAAGCTCGAGCTCTGGCTCCGAATCGAGCTG
The DNA here is from genome assembly GCA_037721115.1 of Candidatus Limnocylindria bacterium. GTDB lineage: Bacteria > Chloroflexota > Limnocylindria > QHBO01 > QHBO01 > JACDBZ01. Next base: position 2,128 of record JBBJNX010000058.1, on the reverse strand, counting down.
CTGGCCGTCGAGGCGCTGCATGCCGCGGGCGTGGTACCCACCGCCGACTGGAAGAGGATCCGGGCCACGGCGACCGAGGTCGATCCGGTGCGGGCACGCGAGATCGAACAGGAGTCGCAGCACGACATCATCGCGTTCCTTCGATCCGTCACGGAGCGTATGGGACCCGAAGGTCGTTGGCTGCACTACGGGCTGACCAGCTCCGACGTCCTCGACACGGCGACCGCGGCGGTGCTGCGCGACGCCACCAGCGTCGTCGAAGCTGAGCTGAGCAGACTGCTTGGCGTCGTGCGCCGATTGGCGATCGAGCATCGCCACACGCCGATGGTCGGGCGCAGTCACGGGATCCACGCCGAGCCGATTACCTTTGGCTTCAAGGTCGCCGGCTGGTACGCCGAGATGCTGCGGGATGCCGAGCGGTTGGTGCGGGCACGCGAGGGCATCGCCATCGGCTCGATCTCGGGGGCGGTGGGCACGCACGCCAACGTCAGCGGCGCGCTCGAGCGTCACGTTCTCGATGGGCTCGGGCTCACGCCGGACGCGGCACCGACCCAGGTCGTCAGCCGCGACCGTCATGCCGAGCTGCTGACGACCCTCGCCATCCTCGGGGGCACGCTCGAGCGCATCGCGGTGGAGATTCGACACCTCCAGAGGACGGAGGTGAGCGAGGCATTCGAGCCGTTCGGCTCGGGACAGCAGGGGTCCAGCGCGATGCCGCATAAGCGCAACCCGATCCTTGCCGAGCGCGTGACCGGCATGGCGCGCCTGCTGCGCGGCGACGCGCTCATCGGCCTCGAGAACATGGCGCTCTGGCACGAGCGCGATATCAGCCACTCGTCTACTGAGCGATTTGTGTTCGAGCGCGCGCTGGGCGTGGCGGCCTATGCGACGCGCACCCTGGGCGACATCATCGACGGCCTGGAGGTCGACGCTGATCGGATGCGCGAGAACCTCGAGCAGCTCGGCGGCATGGTCTACTCGGAGGCCCTCCTCCTGGCCATGATCGCGAAGGGGGCCGATCGGCAGGCTGCCTACCAGCTGGTGCAGGGCGCGGCGAAGCGTGCCTGGAGTGGCGAGGTGTCGTTCTGCGCGGCCCTGGGTGCAGATCCAGCGGTCGGTGAGTGGCTCTCGTCCGAAGAGATCGAGCGAGCCATGAACCTGGAGCACCATCTGGCCGGCATCGAGGTCACGTATCGAGCACTTGCGCTCGACGGGCCGCAGGAGCCAAGGATTGCGGATGCGCCGCTGGGGTGACGCCGCCTTCGTATCGGCTCGGCACGTGTCAGAGCACCCGGAGCTCTGGTTGCCGGGGGCCCTCGCCTGGATCGCCGGAGCTGGCTGGATCCCATTCATCGCGGCGGTCGTGCGCCCTCCGACCGTCGCCGAGCTCACATTCCTCGGTGCCGGCATCATCACGTCCGGCAGCTGGCCCTGGAATGCCGTCGCCATCGGTGCGGCCACGTTTGGGATCGCGCTTCTCGCCTTCGGGCTCATCGCGGCCGGCAACGCGACGCTGTTGGCGCTTCTTTCCCGGCGTCGACCGTCGGATATCGATCTGGTGAGGCTGCTGGCGGTCGGGGCAGTCGTGGCACTGCCAATTGCCGTTGCGGTGCCCGTGCTGCTCGTCTCGCTCGTCGAAGTCGTGCCGGGCGAGTTCAATGCAGCGGACTCACCGGGTGGACCGGTCCTGCGCTCCATCGCACGGGTGGCTCCGCTCCTTGCTGTGGCGGGCGGCATCGTGATCCTGGCGACCTCCCTCGCCATGGTCGCCGGCGCGCTTGCCGTGCACGGACGCCTCGGGCCGATGGTCAGCATCCGGGCGGCACCGCGCGCACTGGCGCGCATCGGGGGCCCGGCCGTCGCACAGGTCGCAATTTCCGCGGTGACCCATATCATCTACCTGGGCTTCGCCATCCTGCTTCTCGGCGTTCTCTGGGCGCCGATCGGCGCGCGATTGGGGGGTGTCGGCGGTTTCGACGTCGCGATCGGTCTCCTGCTGGTAGGCTTCGTGGCGATCTGGCTGTGCCTGGTCCTCGCTGGCGGAGCCCTTCACGCGTGGTCAGCCGCCACGTGGTCGCGACTGCTCGCGATCGATGCATCCGAAGGGACCTGAGCCTGTGTGGAACCG
>JBBJNX010000057.1:0-9217 GCA_037721115.1 Candidatus Limnocylindria bacterium | reverse complement strand
TCGACTGCGATCCGGTTGGCCTCACCCCAGCGGACCGCCTCGTCCGGCGCCTCGAGCCCGAACGGGGTGTACCCGCCGTCATGGCCGCCGAGTGGGTGCCCGTTCAACCAGACAGCGCATCGGTACATCACGGCGCCAAAGCTCAGAAGTACCGCACTGCCCCGCCAGTCGGCCGGGATCTCGAACGAGCGGTGATACCAGGCGGTGATGATCCGATACGGGCGAGGTACCTGCGCCTCCCAGCAGCCCGGGACGACGATGGGATCCCCGTGCGGAAGCGACGTCGCGTCGAACAGGCGCTCCGTATCGGCGACAAAGCGCCAATCACCGTCGAGATCAATCCCCGCCCGGGCCGCACCGCTCATGCGTCGCTGCACGCCAACTCGAGTCGTCGGGGTCGAGGCCGGGTCATGGTGCTGGCTGGGGATCGGCATCGGGACCGTCCACCACGGGTTTCCCATCCTCGAAACGCAGTTCGTCGATCCACACCTTGCGTTCCCGCAGCGTGAACTCCCACGCGTGGTACACCAGCCACAGGTCGCCGTCGCGGTCCTCGATGATCGTCTGGTGACCCGGCCCGATCGCCGTTCCCTCGGTCGCCAGGATCGGGTTCTCCTCGGCGTCAACGTAGGGACCGGTCAGCGATTCGGAGGTCGCGTAGCCGACGGCGTAGGGCGGGCCGGCATAGTCGTTGGCGGAGAAGAACAGGTAGTAGGTCCCGTCGCGGTGGTAGATCGTCGGCGCCTCCACGACACCTCCCTCCCACTCCTGATCGTTGACGACACCTTCGACCTCGATCTCGTCGCCGGCGAAGGTGAGGCCATCCTCGGACATCGGGCGCATGAAGAAGCGGGTCGGCATGGAGCAGCAGTTACCGTCGTTCTTGTAGATCAGCCAAAGCGAATCGTCGACGTCTCGAACGATGGATGCGTCGATGGTGCCGCCGAGATCGAGCTGGCAGACCAGGGGCTCGTCACTCTCGCTGACGAATGGTCCGCCCGGCTCGGGGCTGACCGCCACGCCGACGCACTGCGCGCCGGCACCGTCAGGACGGGTCAACGCGGGGGCACGGGCCGTGAAGTACATCACGTAGCCGGCAGACGTCTCCGTCACCTCGGGCGCCCACGTGTTGCCGTTTGCCCAGGCCGGAAGACGAGGCATCGCGTCGCCCTGCTGCTCCCAGGTCACGAGATCGTCGGACGTCGCGTACGGGTAATTGTCCGTGATGTTCGTCGTCGAGTAGAGGAAGTACTGGTCACCGGTGTCCAGAACGAACGGGTCCGGCATGTTCTGGTCGATCACCGGGTTCATGAATTCACCCTCGCCCGGCGTTGGCGCCACGCTTTCGGACGGCGCCACGCTGCCACCTCTCGCCACCCCACTTCCCGATGCACCGGGCGTCGTCCCATCGGTGCCGCCACCCGAGGAGGAGCACGAGGCCATCGAAAAGGCGACGAGCGCAAGGAGGATCAGCCTCAACGGAGATGTCATCGCTGGAACTTCGCGGCGCACTGCGTCGACCTGTGGATCGGCCAAACCTCCCTCTTCAGCCCTTGATGCCCGACGACGCGACGCTCTGGACGATGTACCGCTGGAGCACCAGGTAGAAGATCAGAACCGGGATGGCAGCCACGGTTGCTCCCGCCATGACCAATCCCGGATCGCCGGTGTACTGGCGCTGGAGCAGCCGGAGTCCGGCCGGCAGGGTGCAGTTGTCGTTGCAGATGATCTGTGGCCACAGGTAGTCGTTCCAGAAGGCAAGGAACGTGATGACGGCAAGCGTCGCCAGCGCCGGCCCGGCGAGGGGCAGCGCCACGGACATGAACGTGCGCAGCCGGCTCGCCCCATCGACGTAGGCTGCCTCCTCGAGCTCGACCGGCAGGCCCAGGAAGAACTGCCGCATGAAGAAAACCCCGAACACGCCGGCCAGGCCCGGAAGGACCAGCGCCGGGAGCGTGTCGTAGAGCCCGACGTCGGCGATGAGCTTGAACTGCGGGACGAGGAACATGACGCTCGGCAGCACGAGGGTCGTGATCATCAACCCGAACAGGAGGTTCTTGAACGGGAAATCGATACGGGCGAAGGCGTATGCCGACAGTGACGTGATCGCCAGCGTGACGAATGTTCCGAAGATCGATACGATGGCACTGTTGCGGAACCAGGTGAGGAACTCGGCCCGTGCGAACAGGGCCGTGTAGTTCTCGAGTCCCGGATCGGCCGGCAGGATGCCGGGGTCGGTGAAGATCTCCGCGGAGAACTTCAGCGACGCGCTGACCACCACGACTAGCGGCAGGACGAAGAACGCCGCGATCACGAAGAGCAGCACGTACATGAGGACGCGCCCGACTCCACCACGGCGGCCGGTGCCGGCCGTGGAGAGCTCGACCGGCTGGTCCTTCGCGATTCCGCGGTCAAGGGTGGTTGCCATCGCGCGCCTCCTACGACCGCTCGGAGCTGAAGAGCCGGAAGTTGACGATCGAGACGACGATCATGATCGCCGCGACGATAAGCGCCATGGCGGCCGCCAGGCTGAGTTCGCGGCGGCCACCGAATCCGGTGTTCAGTACATGGAGCAGGACCGGCGCGGTCTCCCCGCCGAGCTCGCTCGGGGGCCCTCCACCGGTCATGAGCTGCGGCTGCCCCACCAGCTGGAACGACGCGATCACCTGGAGGGTGATGACGAGCAGGAGGATCGGCCGCAGGCTGGGCAGGGTGATTGCTTTGAATTGCTGCCACGTGTTGGCACCGTCGATCGAGGCAGCCTCGTACAGGTCGGCCGAAATGGCCTGCATACCAGCCAGGAGAATGATGGTGTTGAAACCGATCGTCCACCACAGGGTCGCGATGAGGATCGTGATCCATGCCCAGGGGTTGGTGGCCAGCCAGTTCGGGCTCCACCCGAGAGTATCCGTCATGAATAGCGTCACGAACCCGGCGTTGCCATTGAACATCCACCACCAGGTGAGGCCGACGACCGACACGGAAAGGGTCCATGGGACGAAGTAGATGGCGCGAAAGATGTTCCGCCCGCGGAGCCGCTGATTGAGGAGCACGGCCAGGGCCAACCCAAAGCCGATGAGCAGCGGCGTGCTGATGACGACGAAGATGATGGTGTTCCAGACGCTGTTCCAGAACCTCGGGAACAGAAAACTGGACGGGTCGAACAGCTGCTGGTACCAGCGCAGACCCACGAACGGCCCGTCTCGGAGCGCGGTGGAGTCATGGAGGCTGATCGCGATACCCAGGAAGAACGGGAACAGGATCATTACCGAGAAGATCGCGAAGTGGGGAAGGATGAACAGGTAGGGGGTGATCGGGCTCTCACCGATGCGGCGCCGACGATCCTTGCCGGATCCCCAGACCAGCCGGTAGAGCAGGCCGCCCGGCCCCCTCTTGTTCCGGCTCGGCGACGCGGCGGCCATGGAGCTCATCGGGTCGGTCCTCTCGTGATCGGCTGACGGGGAGGATTGATGGAGATCGAGACGGGGGCGGCCATCGGGGCCGCCCCCGGCCGGACGCGATCGGGCACGACGCCGTCGCGCTCCTTGTTCTGGAGGAGGATCTCGGTCTGCGCCGCCGCAAACTCATCGAGGATCTGCTGGGCGTCACTGCCACCCACCACCAGCGTGGTTGCCTCGCCGGCTCCCTGGGGGCCGAAGAGGATGTCGCCACCGGCGGGAATCGTCGGCAGGAACTGGACGGCATCCGCCAGCGGAGCCACCTGCGCGATGAGCGGCAGGAGGCCCTCGCCGGACGCGTTCTGGAACTCGTCGGACTCTCGCACCTCGTTGCGCGCAGGGATCTGTCCGGCAGCACCCCACTGGAGCGAGTTCTGGCTGAACCAATCCATGAAGTAGTAGGCGCACGCCTTGATGTTCTCGTCCTCGGCGCCGGCAGACGTCAGGGCCAGGTTGTGCGAACCACCCCACGTGCCGTCGCCGAAGATCGCCGGGATCGGGGCAACGCCGAGATCCTCGCCGAGAGCATCGCTATAGCGGGTCGTCTCCCAGATGCCTGACATGACCATGCCGTTCTTGCCCTGCTGGAAGGCGTTGACCTCCGCGTCGCTTTCGACCACCGGCGCGTCGAGATCGGCCGCCAGGTGGGCGACGTACTCGGCCGCCTGGACGCCCGCCTCACTGTTGAACGTGACCTCGGTGTAGTCCTCGTTCGTCCACTCGCCACCACCCTGGTAGAAGAATGCCGCGAACTGGATTCCTGCAAGGAAGCTTCCGCCCGGACCGCTGCCGACCACCTGGTAGCCGCTGGCCTCGGTGTTCTCATTGATGGCGGTGATGGCATCCTCGAACGACGCCTGGTCAGTCGGCGGGCTCTCTGGATCGAGGCCGGCCTCTTCGAAGAGGGCCTTGTTGTAGTACAGGTTCATGGTGTGAGTGTCGATCGGAATGCCGACCCGCTCACCGTTCCACTCGCCGGCGTTCCAGATCGCCTCTGGGAACAGGTCCGGGCCGTAGCCGCCCTGATCGGCGAAGTCGCCGATCGCCACGATGATACCGTTCTCGAAGTGCCCGGGAAGCTGATCGTAGCCAGCCGCGATGATGTGGGGAAGCTCGTTCGCCGATGCCGCGGCCTCGAGCTGTGCCACGTACTCCCCACCCACCTTGGTCTCGACCGTGATCTGGCACTCGGGCGTCGCGCCGTTGAAGTCGTCAACGATCTGCTGGAAGAAGTCACCGTCCGGGCCTGTGAATGGGTTCCAGAGGGTCAGCTCGACGTTGTCGCTGGGTGGCTCGAATGCGCCGGTGGCGCCGCCGCTCTCGCCGGGCTCCTGGCTGGTGCCCGGGGCCTCGCTGTCGCCCGGTGCCACGCTGTCGCCCGGTGCCACGCTACTGCCGTCATCGCCGCTGCAGGCAGCGAGCGTGAGTGCCAGCACCGCGAGGATCGCAAGGAACCGCGAACCTCGAATGCGGGCCAGACCGGTCCTTGGCCAGTAGACGCTGGATTCCACCTGATCTCCTCCTTGGGCCGACCGCCGATGGGCGAGGGCCAGACTTGTACCGATCTCTGCCAGGCTCCGCCGGAGCCTCGCATTGATTAACCGCGCCTCCAGCAACGACCGGCTCAGTGTGAACCGGCATCCTTGGAGTGATGCGGACAACGTAGCACGCATGGTCAAGCGTGGGGAACTACCCTACGCTGAAAAGACTCCCACACCTTGCACCGGTCCAGTATGGTGTTGTGGTGATTACCGCCCCACAAAAACCTGGGTCAATTCAGCCGTGACGACGGGCAAGACGATTCACATCGACGCTCGCGCGGCGGGAGACCAGGTCGTCCAGGTCCTCAAAGCCCTGGGAAGCGAGACGCGCATCGCGATTCTTCGGAACGTCGCCGATCGCGTCGTCCCATTGAGCCAGCTGGCCCTGGAACTCGAGCTGCCGGCTTCGACAGCAGCGATGCACATCCTGGTGCTCGAGAAGGCCGGCCTGCTCCATACGGAGATGCGGCCGGCCAGCCGCGGCCTCCAGAAAGTGTGCGCGCGAACGTACGACGAGCTGGTCATCGACCTGCCTCGCGGAGCGTCCCAGCCCACCAACGTGATCGAGCACGTCATGCCGATCGGCGGGTTCAGCGAGGTGGACGTGCAGCCCACCTGCGGGCTGACCAGTGCCAACCAGCTCATCGGTTTCCTTGACGATCCAGACTCCTTCTACGAGCCGGCACGGCTTTCCGCCCAGCTGCTCTGGTTCGGCAGTGGCTACGTCGAGTATCGATTCCCGAATCGCCTGCCCCCCATGGCCACGGCCACGAAGCTTCAGGTCAGTGCGGAGGTGTGCTCCGAGGCTCCACTGCACGACCCGGACTGGCCGAGTGACATCACGCTCTGGATCAACGACCGGGAGATCGGGACATGGACGTCGCCGGGCGACTTCGGCGGGGAGCGCGGCCGATACACGCCGGCATGGTGGGAAACGAAAGACACGCAGTACGGCGTGCTGAAGCGCTGGCGCGTGACCGATGAAGGCAGCACGATTGATGGCATGGCCGGCGCCGCTGTCTGCCTGGCCGATCTAAGTCTGGAGGCGGGTGCGCCGATCCGGGTGCGCATCGGCGTGAAGCCGGACGCCGATCATGTCGGGGGTCTCAACCTGTTCGGGCGTCGTTTCGGCAACTACCAGCAGGACCTCGTGCTGCTCATGGAGTATGAAGCGGGGTCCTCCTCGAAGGGCGTGCGGCGTCCCCGCGCGGACAGCTGAGCGGTACACTCGCCGCCACTCCCCGCAGCCCGAGCCCTTGGTCGCCATGCCTCTCATCAGCACCCGAGCACTGACGAAGCGCTACCCCGGCGTGACCGCGCTCGATGGGTTGAGCCTGGAGCTGGAGCCGGGCGTGATCGGTCTCGTTGGGGCCAACGGTGCCGGAAAGAGTACGCTCATCAAGATCCTGCTCGGCCTGCTTCCGCAGACCGAGGGCGAGGCGCGCGTGCTGGACCTCGACCCCGCGACCCAGGGCGCGGCCATCCGAGAGCTCGTGGGCTACATGCCCGAGCACGACTGCCTGCCGCCGGACGTGTCGGCGACCGAGTTCGTCGCGCACATGGCCCGCGTCTCGGGCCTGCCATCGGGTGCTGCCCGCGAGCGCACGGCGGACGTGCTCCGGCACGTCGGTTTGTACGAGGAGCGCTACCGGCCGATCGGCGGTTATTCGACCGGCATGAAGCAGCGCGTGAAGCTCGCGCAGGCGCTCGTCCATGATCCGCGGGTCCTCTTCCTCGACGAGCCCACGAATGGGCTCGACCCGGCCGGCCGTGACGAGATGCTGGAGCTCATCGAACGAATCGGGAACGAGTTCGGCATCGCCGTCATCGTCGCCAGCCATCTGCTCGGCGAGATCGAGCGCGTCGCGACCTGGCTCGTGGCGATCGACGCCGGGCGGCTGCTGCGCACGGCCCCGCTCACCAGCTTCACGGAGCGCACGGGCCAGCTCCTGATCGAGACCGATGAGCCCGCCGAGGCGCTCGCCGCCCGCCTCGCGGCACGCGGGTTCAGCGCGCAGGCTGATGGGCGAACGGTCGTCGCCGACCTCGCGGCGGACGGTCACCCTGAGCTCGAGATCTACGACGCGGTCCGCGATGAGGCGATCAGCCTGGGGCTGGCCCTGGTACGCCTCGAGCAACGGCGGCACCAGCTCGAGGACCTATTCCGCGTGGGAGGGGCCGATGAGCGCGTTGCCTGAACCGGTCGGCACGATCTATGACATCGGATATCGCCATTACGACGGGCCACGCCTCGGTCGCCGGGGCGCGATCGCAGCGATCGTCGGCGCGGGCCTGCGCGCCAGCTTCGGCCTCGGACGCTCCGGCCGCTCCAAGATCATCCCGTGGGGTGCCCTCGTACTCGCCCTGATACCGGCGGGCGTGGCGGTTGCCGTTCGCGTGCTGGTGGGCGATCTGATCGACCTCTACAGCTACTCGAACTACCTGTGGGGCATCGGTGCCCTGTTCCCGATCTTCGTTGCCGCGCAGGCGCCGGAGCTCGTCGTGAACGATATGCGTCACCGTGTCCTGCCGCTCTACTTCAGTCGGCCCATCGGCAGGCTCGACTACGTCGCCGCCAAGCTCGCCGCGCTGAGCCTGGCGCTCCTGGCTCTCACGCTCCTCCCGGTCCTGATTCTATTTGCGGGACGGGTATTGGCCGCGGAGGACTTCGCCGCAGGGCTGGGAGATGAGATCGGAGCCCTGCCTGGCATTCTGGGCAGCGGCGTGCTGCATGCCGTGGTCCTCGCCGCCATGGGCCTTGCCATCTGCTCGCTGGCCGCTCGGCGCGCCTACGCGGCGGGGGCGGTCCTGGCCGTCTTCCTCATCGGGGGTGTGATGGCTGGCACGCTCCAGGAACAGGGGCGTGGCCTGGCTGACCTCGCACCATTGTTCAATCCGCTCGCCATTCTCGATGGAGCCCGGCAGTGGCTCTTCGGCGGTGTGGTCGCCGAGTCACCGGTCGCGGCCGCGGACCTTCCGCTCGCGACATACGGGCTGGCCATCGTGCTCCTGTTCGGCGTCTCGCTGGCGATCCTGGCCCTTCGCTATCGGCGAGTGACAACGTGAGCACGCTTTCGCTGACCGGCGTTTCACGCTGGTACGGCAACGTCGTCGCCGTCAACGATGTGACCTTCGAGGTGGGGCCGGGCATCACCGGCCTGCTCGGGCCAAACGGTGCCGGCAAGACGACCCTGCTGCATATGATGGCCGGCTTCCTTGCTCCGTCGGCCGGCGAGGTTCGGCTGGACGCAACGCACACCTGGCGCCACCCCGAGGTCTATCGCCAGATCGGCTTCGTGCCGGAACGCGAAGCTGTCTATTCGTTCCTGACGGGGCGCCAGTTCGTGCTTGCAGCCGCACGCCTGTCAGGGGTCGCCGATGCGGAGGCGGCCGCCGACCGCGCCATCGACATGGTCGAGCTGCGGGATGCGGCCGACCGCGTCATCGGCGGTTACTCGAAGGGAATGCGCCAACGGGCCAAGGTGGCCGCCGCGCTCGTCCACGACCCTCCCACCCTGATCCTGGACGAGCCATTCAACGGGATGGATCCACGCCAGCGCCTGTCGATGATGGGTCTCCTGCGGGCCATGGCGGCCGATGGACGGACCATCCTGTTCTCCAGCCATATCCTCGAGGAGGTCGAGCGGCTTTCGGACCGGGTCCTCGTTGTCGTGGCGGGACGCCTCGCGGCCTCCGGCGATTTCCGCCGCATCCGCCGATTGATGACGGACCGCCCGCACCGCTTCACGCTACGCTCGAGCGACGACCGGCGCCTGGCGCGCGAGCTCCTCACCGCCCCCGAGGTCGAGGCGGTCGAGCTGCGCGACGGGACACTCAGCGTGCGCACCAGGGACTACGGGGCGCTGACCAGGTACGTGGCTCCCGCGGCACAGCGGGCAGGCGTGTCATTGCTCGAGCTGCGGCCCGCCGACGAGTCGCTCGAATCGGTGTTCAGCTACCTGGTGCGCCGATGATCCCGACCCTGGCGTCGCTCACATTCCGAGGGCTGCTAAACCGGCGACGGACGCTGCTCCTCGGACTGTTGGGCGCGCTCATCGTGGTGGTTGCCGTCGTGTATCGGCTCAGCGCTTCCGCTGATGCGGAGGCACTGGACTTCACCGGTCGCCTGCTGGCCAACTTCGGCGTGGCGGTCCTGCTGCCGCTCGTCGCGGTGATCGTCGGGACCGCGGCGCTGGGCTCGGAACTCGACGACGGCAC